>NZ_JAMYJY010000074.1:0-18286 GCF_024136985.1 Haloferax sp. AB510 | reverse complement strand
CGGCCCCGGCGGTATGGGCGGTGGCGGCGGCATGGGCGGCGGTCCCGGAAGCATGGGCGGCGGCCCGCGCGACCCCGAGCAGGGAAGCGGAAGCGACGAACAGCTCGTCCGCGAGGTCCGACAGCTCCGCGACGAGGTCCGCGATGTCAACCGCGAACTGCGTCGTATCGCCGACGCGCTCGAAGGTCGCGACTAACGCGGTTTCGCAGTCGGTCTCGTACCTCTTATTTCGACGATAGTCGGTCGTAGAGCGCCGCGAGCCGGTCGACGGACCGGTCGACACTCACCTCGTCGCGGCGGTCGAGACACCGCGCACTGAGCGCCTCGCGCTCCGCCAGCGCCCGTCGAATTCCGCGCCGGAAGCCGTCTAAGTCGCCGGATTCGTAGTGGTAGCCGGTCACGCCGTCGAGGACGGTGTTCTCAAGCGCGCCCTCGTTGACGCCGACGACGGGCGTCCCGCAGGCGTTGGCCTCCAGCGCGACGAGTCCCTGTGTCTCGACGGGGCTCGGGAAACAGAACACGTCGAGCGCGGAGTAGAACGCCGGTAGCTCCTCGCGGTCGAGGAAGCCGAGGAAGTGAGCGTCCACACCGAGGTCGTCGGCGAGAGCTGACAGCTCGTCGCGGGCGGGGCCGTCACCGCCGAAGACGAGCGTCACATCGAGGTCGGCCGCGGCCCGGACGAGTTCGTCGAGGCGTTTCTCATAGCCGTGTCGGCCCGTGTAGCCGATGAGGGGACCGTCGCCGAGGTCGTGTCGGCGGCGGAAGTCGTCGCCTTCGACGGGTTCGAACCGCTCCACGTCGATGCCGTTCGAGAGGACGACGATTTCGGCCTCGACGCCGACCTCGTCGACCAGGCGGCGCTCGGCGTCCTCGCTCGGGACGATGACCGCGTCGGCGCGGTCGAAGAACCACCGCTCGTACCGCTCGGCGGTGCGCTCGACGCCGCGCTCGATAGCGCCGACGGAGCTGAGGTACTCGGCGTACTCGCCGGTCGGGGTGTGGTAGGTCGCCACGAGCGGGAGATCGCGCCGGCGGGCGAGTCGGAGGCCGGCCAGTCCGAGTCCGAACGGGGTGTGGGCGTGGACGACATCAACATCGCCGACGGCACCCGGAATCCGCGGCGCGCCGATTCGAATCCCCTCGTAGAACGGGAAGGGAAGGCTTCTGACGCCGTACTCGCCCGGTTCGGGGTCGTAGTCGTCGTCCGCCGGGAACACCACGTCCATGCGACCGCCGCGGCGGTGCCACCGCTCGCGCCACGTCTGAATCGTGTAGGTGACGCCGTTGACGGTCGGTAGGTACGTGTCGGTGAACGCGGCGACCGACTGCATGGCCGTTCGTGCGACCCCGACGGGATAAACCGTTGTGACTTCCCGCTGGACTGTCGTGTGTTACCGAATCAATCGGCCATCTCCTAGGGTCGGCCAATGAGAGTCGCCAGTCGGGCGTCGGTCACTCAGCCTTCGAGTTGTCCGGTCAGTGCGTCCTCGTACGTCTCGACGAGCCTGTCGCCGACGCGGTCGAGGCTGTGTTCGGCGGCCGTCTCGCGGGCGTTCTCGCCGAGTCGTCGCCGGAGGTCGGGGTCGCGGGCGAGCAGGTCGAGCGCCCGGCGGAACTCCGCGTCGGTCGAGCACTTCAGGCAGTCGTGGCCGTGGGTGTAGAACTCCTCGAACACCGGGATATCGCGGAGGACGACCGCCTTCCCGCAGGCCATCGCTTCGAGGACCGCGATGCCCTGATTCTCGTTTTTCGTCGCGAACAGGTAGACGTCGCCCGCGCCGAACGCGCCGCGGATGTCGTCTATCCACCCGGTGAACGTGACGTTCTCCGGGGCGTTTTCGACCCAGTACCGCACCTTCTTCGAGGCGTGCGGGCCGGTGTCGTAGGGGCCGAACCACGCGAAGTCGTAGTCGGTCTCCTGTGCGAGCGTGCAGAAGGTCGTGAGGCCCTTGCGCTCGAAGACGTTGCCGACGGTGAAGACGGTCATGCCGTCGAGGTCGTACTCGGTTCGGTACTCGTCGCGGAGGGCTTCGAACCCGTCGAGCGCCTCGGTGTCGACGCCGTTCGAGACGGCGCGAATCGGCGCGTCGACCGGGTAAGATTCGAGGGTTCGCTTCGTGTACTCGGAGGGACAGAGCACCACGTCGGCCTGCGAGTAGAACCACTTGAGGTACTTCCCGAGGGCGGGGGCGACCGCGGTCGACCCGCGGAAGCTCTCGGCGAAGTCTTCGCGGGTGACGTGCGAGTGGAGGACGAGCGGGATGTTGTGTCGCTTCGCGTGCCTGGCCACGGCGAGCGAGCCGGGGCCGATGAGGTTGCAGTGGGCCACGTCGTAGTCGCGGACGACCCCGTCGCCCCGCAGGAGGCTCGCGGCACCCGCGGCGGCCGACTCGGGCCACGGAGAGGTGACGACCTCCACGTCGGTCGTGGCGAGGGCCGCCCGCTGCTGGTCGGTGGCGGTGCCGATACCGCTACGGTCGAGTTGCGAGGCGAACTCGAGGTAGTTCAGGACGCGCACAGTCGCCGTTCTTCGGGGCGGGCTTTCACAGTACCGGCTTCGGCTCCGCGTCGCGGTTCGGAACGTCTTTGTCCGGGCCGCTCGCCCGAACGTGTATGAACATCGCGGAGGAGCGCATCGACCGACTCCACGCCCTCGCCCGCGAGGCGGCGAGCGACCGCGACCACGAGCGTGCCCGGGAGTACGTCCGCCTCGCTCGACGGGTCGCAGAGCGGAACCGTTGCGGCCTCCCGAAGGAATTCCGCCGGTTCACCTGCGACGACTGCGACGCCTACCTCCTCCCGGGCGTCAACGCCCGCGTTCGGACCCGCGCCGGCGGCCACGTCGTCGTCAGGTGCGACTGCGGGGCGACCAAACGCTATCCGTACTGACCGCCCGAGGGCGATTTCGGCAGAATCGGCCTGTTCTCGCGTGTGTACGACAACCAAACGGCCGCCAAAGCCTTACTATTGAAGCCCTCTGGCACATAGTGGAGGCTACGCATGAACACGCAGGAGCTGCGAAAGGAGGCCCACGACGTCGACGTGACCGTCTGGGTGGGTAAGAGCGGAATCGAAGCGGTGGTCGGCGAACTCAACGACCAGTTGGCCGACCGGAACCTCGTGAAAGCGAAGTTCCTCCGGGCGGCGCTCGGTGGCACGACGGTCGACGAGGCGGCCGCCGACCTCGCCGAGCGCGTGAACGCAGAGCTGATAGAGACGAGGGGGAAGACCGCGGTCTACCACCGATGAACGCGCTCGCAGTCCCGCTCCAACTGCAGGGTGACGGCGGCGCTGTCGGCCGGCTTCTCACCCAGCAGAACGTCCCGTACGCCGAGACGCTCGGGACGCTTTTGGGCCTCGTTCTCGGCTTCGCCGTCGTCTACATCGTCGGCAAGGCTGTCGTCTCGTCCGCGCTCAACCGCGTCCTCGACCGACGCGGCGCGGACGAGCACGCGAAAAAGCCCCTGATGAAAATCGCGACCCTCGTCGTGGCGTTCGTCGCTCTCGGCGCGGGGTTCGCGTTCGCCGGCCTCGGCAACATCCTGCAGTCGCTGGCCACCATCGGCGCGGCCGCGACGCTCGCAATCGGCTTCGCGATGCAGGACGTCATCGCCAACTTCGTCGCCGGCATCTTCATCTTCACCGACAAGCCGTTCCGCATCAACGACTGGATCGAGTGGGACGGCAACTCCGGCATCGTCGAGGACATCTCCTTCCGGGTGACGCGCGTTCGCACCTTCGACAACGAACTGCTCACCGTGCCGAACTCACAGCTCACCGACGGGGTCATCAAGAACCCCGTCGCGAAGGACAAACTCCGCCTGCAGGTGCCGTTCGGCATCGGCTACGACGACGACATCCAGCAGGCGACTGACATCATCCTCGACGAGGCCGAAAAGCACGACGGCATCATGACGACGCCCGAACCGTCGGTCAGGCTGACCGAACTCGGCGACTCGTCGGTCACGCTCAAGTCGCGTATCTGGATTTCCCAGCCCAGCCGCGCCGACTTCGTGAAGACCCGCGGGGAGTACGTCACCGCCGTCAAAGAGCGGTTCGACGAGGAGGGCATCGACATCCCCTACCCGAACCGCACCCTCAGCGGCGAACTCTCGGTCGGCGGCGCAGAGCGCCTCGCGCAGTCGAACGACTGAAGAAAAGCAACGCCGACCGCGGGACTCGCCCGCGACGGTCACCCGTGCGGACAACCCGTCTTTTTTCGACTCCCGACGCGCCGCTTAGAGTTCGATGCGCTCGACGAGCCTGTCGTCGGACTTCGTGTTGACCGCAACGATGCGGACGTGTTCTTCGAGGCCGGAGCCGTCGAGTTTCGCCTTCAGGAGGTTGTCGACCTGATAGACGCCCGCGGCGTTCACCATCTCGATTTCGACGAGGACGGGCGAGTCCTCGCCGGGCTTCAGGACGACGTTGTTGATGGCGCGGCTGGAGAGCGTGTTGATGCCGCGGCCGCCCTTCTCGTAGGGGATGCGCGACCGGCCGCGCTCCATGTCGAGTGCATCGGCGACGCGGATGACGCCGGCTTCGAGCGTGAGCGGGTCCTCCTCGCGGTGGTGACAGAGGATGGCGTGGAGGACTTCCGCCTTGATGCGGACCGCGTCGGCGACACCGTAGAACTCGGGGAGGAAGCGGTCGAGCACGTCCGACGCGAGCGGAATGGAGTAGTAGGCGTGGTTGTCGCGGTGGACGATGTGGCCGATGTCGTGCAGTTGCGCCGCGAGGGCGATGATGACCGCCTCGTCGGCCTCGGCGAGCCCCTGTTCGGACGCGCCGTTGAACTCGCAGCCGCCGGCCTTGAGCAGGTCATACAGCCGGAGCGCGCGGTTGCGGACGATTTCGATGTGCTTCGGGCCGTGGTCGTTGTAGCCCTTGCGCGTCACCGCGTTCACGTTCTGCGCTTCGAGGAGCGTCGTCACTTCCTCGTCTTCGAGGAGCGCGGGGAGCACCTCGTTGAGCTTCTCGTCGGGGAAGGCGTGGTCCGCCTCGGGGTCGTAGACGCGGCCGCCGTTCAGGGTGTCTTCGGTATCGCTCATGACCCGCAGGTGGTCGCACGGAGAGAAAAGAACTTGGGCTCCGAATCAGGTGCGCTAACGCGTCGCGTGGCGGGGTGCGCCTACGCGGCCTCGGTCGGTTCCTCGAGCTTCGAGGCGGCGGCTTCAACGGCTTCGTAGTCGGGTTCGACGCCGGGGTCGTCGCTGACCCACGCGTAGGTGACCTCGCCGTCTCCGTCGACAACGAACACCGCGCGCTTCGCCACGCGGTTGACGCCGAGGCTCGCGAAGTCCATCGCCACGTCGTAGGCGTCGACGAGTTCGCGGTTCGTGTCGCTGATGAGCCCGAAGTTGAGGCCGTTTTGCTCGGCGAACTCCGTCAGCGTGAACGGCGTGTCGATGCTGATGCCGTACACCGTCGCGCCGACGTCCTCGAAGTTGGCCATCTGGTCGCGGAAGGTGCACATCTCGGTGGTGCACGTGCCGGTGAAGGCCGCGGGGAAGAACGCGAGAACGATGGGCGCGTCGTCGAGGTTCTCGGAGAGCGTGAACGACTCGATGTCGCCGTCGATGTCGGTAAGCGGTGCGGTGAAGTCCGGGGCTGCGTCGCCGACTGATACCATACGGGTGGCATTCGACTCCGCACACATTATTTCACCGTCGTCGGAAATTCAGGGGACCGGTGGTGACGGACCGACCCAGTCGGCGCAGCGGAACGCCCGAGCGCGTCCGGCACCCCGGCCACAAGTTTTTCGTAGGAGTTACGCGCCGAAACGCGTCGATTCGGCCGATGCGGGAGTTCCGGTACGCCGATATTCCGTCTTTCCAGAACCCGCAGAAGGCAAAAAGCCTATAATTGCCACTAGGTAACGCAGAAATAGCGATGTTCGAGACCATCACCCCACTGTTCCCGGGACTCCCGGGCGGGCCCGAGCTGCTCGTCGTTCTGCTCATCGTCGTCCTGCTGTTCGGCGCGAACAAGATTCCGAAGCTCGCTCGGTCCTCCGGGCAGGCCATCGGCGAATTCCAGCGCGGCCGCGAGGAAATCGAGGACGAACTGCAGGATATGAAGGGCGACGACGAAGACGAAGACGACGCGACCATCGAGAGTTCGGATGACTCGGTTTCGACCGAGTCCGCTTCGACCAAATCGTCGAACTAACCGCAGCTCACTCTCTCTCTTCTGCCCGCCGAGGGCGAACCACGCGATTTTTGACCAGTCCTGAGAGACTGCGCCGTAGGGCGTGTGGCCTAGTGGACAGGGCGAGAGGTTCCTAACCTCTCGATCGCGGGTTCGAATCCCGTCACGCCCGCTTCGCTCACTTCGTTCGCTCAGCGGCCGTTCCTGAGTCCCACTCGCACTGCTCGCGGGACTCCGGAACGCCCGTTATCGTGACGAGCGGAGCGAGGCGACCGGCTTGCTCCGGTTCGAATTCTCGGATTCCAACCCCTCGCAAACGCCCTTTCCTCACCGCTCTTTCGTCTCCCCGACGATGAAATACCGGCCCGCAACGGCGATGACCTGTCTCCCGTGCTGCACATGTCAGAAAATCACTACCCTACGGGCGTCCCCCGATTCACCCCACCTCACGCCGCGATAAAGCCCCAATTAAGCCGGCGGTCTGGATGCGCCGTCACGACGTTCACTTATAAAATGGTATAAAAATATAACTTAAAATGGACTTAAACTGTGAATTAGCTGAGAAAAAGACTTTTCCATCGGCCCGGATACCCGGTGACAATGGCAACGGACGACGCCGACGGAGGGGAGCGAAAGGCGTTAACGGGTGATGTAACGCCACCCGAGGAGAGCGACACCGCTCCGGAGCAGGCGTCGAACGCGCGCGTCGGGTCGTACACGTGGGCAGACTTTCTCGACGAGTACGGAAGCGACGGCGACGTCGAAGCGCTCTACGGGACCGACCCGCGGACGCGACGCGACGCGCCCGGCACGTCCCGGTGGGAGGAAGACGACGAGCGGACGGCCTCGACGCCGACCCGGACCGACTGGGACCGCGTCGACCTCGACCCCGAGGAGTACCTCGACTGTCACCCGGTCGACGTGGCGGAGTTCATCGGTAAGCGCGGCGCGCACGCGACGAACATCAACGAGCAGTTCGAAGCCTTCTGCGACCCCGAGACGACGCCCGTCGTCAAGGACACCTGGCTGTGGGAACACTACAAGCGCGAGTACTACTACGAGGACGACGGTTCCCGCCCGCGGGATTCCGAGGGCGAAATCGTCCGCTTCGACGGCGAGGAGGCGCTCGGTTTCGACCCCGACTACATCGAGAACGCGCTCGCGCGGGCCGGCCAGCGCGCCGAGGAACTCGACGCCGTCGTCGAGGAGCGCACGGTCGATGTCGACCCCGAGTTCGACGAGGACGCGTTCTTCTCCAGCGTCGACGGCACGACCACGTTGTCGAACCGCTACGACCTCGAGAAGGCCGTGCCGATGGAGAAGAAGACGCACTTCCGCGAGGTCGAGCGCTACTGGGTGAACAAGCCCTACGCGTTCGTCATCATCTTCCACTCCGTCAAGGAAAACGAGAAGAAGTACTACGTGGTCGAACCGCACCTGAACCGCATCGAAGACGACCTGACGGAGTTCCTCACGAACAAGCTTCGGACCGCCATCAAGTACGGCGACGACAGCGTCGTCGAGGGCGGCCGCGACAACCGCGGGCGAGTCATCGAGGCCGAGACGTACGAACTGCTCTCGCGGTACGACCTCTACGACCCGCCGGCGTCGGCATCCGCGACCGGCGGAAGCGACGATGGTTCGGCCGCTGACGGGGCGTCGGCTGCCTCTTCGGGCCTCGCGTCTCGACTCGGACTGGGCGGCCTTTTCGGCGGCGGAAACGGCTCGTCGGCCGACGTTTCGACGACCACTTCGACCGCCAGTCGCTTCGGGGGAGTCGGCGGCGTCGGCTCCCGACTCGGACTCGGCTCCGTCTTCGGCGGTCGCTCGCGCGACGCCGACGATGACGAACCGCTCGGCGGTATCGACGGCATCGCCGCCCGGCCCGAACCGGCCGTCCTCGCCGACGACGCCGACGACCTGAACGACTACCAGGTGCGGAAGCTCCAGTACTACCTCCGCCGCGACTTCATCGGCTACGAGCGCATCGACGGCATCAAACACGACATCAACGTGGAGGACATCTCCTGCGACGGCTACAACTCGCCGGTGTTCGTCTACCACTCCGACTACGAGCAGATCATCTCGAACGTCTACCACGGCCAGGGCGAACTCGACGACTTCGTCGTGAAACTCGCCCAGCGCTCGGGGAAGGGCATCTCGAAGCGACGCCCGCAGGTGGACGCGACGCTCCCCGATGGGTCGCGCGCGCAACTCACGCTCGGCCGCGAGGTGTCGGACCACGGGACGAACTACACCATCCGTCAGTTCAAGGATGTCCCCTTCACGCCTATCGACCTCATCAACTGGTCGACGTTCTCGCTGGAGGAGATGGCGTTCCTCTGGCTCTGCATCGAGAACGACAAGAGCCTCATCTTCGCTGGCGGTACCGCCTCGGGGAAGACCACCTCGCTCAACGCCGTCTCGCTTTTCATCCCGTCGAACACGAAAATCGTCTCCATCGAGGACACCCGCGAGGTCGAACTGCCCCAGCGCAACTGGATTGCCTCCGTCACTCGGCCGTCGTTCGCGGACGACGACAAGGGCGACGTGGACGAGTTCGACCTGCTCGAAGCCGCGCTCCGCCAGCGCCCCGACTACATCGTCATGGGCGAGATTCGCGGCGAGGAGGGCCGGACGCTGTTTCAGGTCATGTCCACGGGCCACACCACCTACACGACGTTCCACGCCGATTCGGTCGGCGAGGTGCTCAAGCGGTTTACGACCGCGCCCATCAACGTCTCGAAGACGATGTTCACCGCCCTCGACCTCGTGTCCATCCAGACCTCGACGCGGGTCGGCGGCAACAAGGTGCGCCGGAACAAGTCGCTCACCGAAATCAACCACTACGACCCCGAGAACGACGAGATAAACGTCCAAGACGTCTATCAGTGGCAGGCCGAGACCGACGAGTTCCTCCAGATGGGCTCGTCGAACACGCTCGAAGACATCAAGTTCGACCGCGGCTGGAATCAGGAGACGCTCGAACTGGAGATTTTCAAGCGACAGGTCATCCTCGCGTACCTCATCGACCGCGGGCTCAACACCTACACGCAGGTCGCGGCGACGTTCCAGGCGTTCATCAACGACCAGGACACCATCCTCGGGCTGATGGCGACCGACGACCTCGAACGGAGCCTCGAAGACCTCCGGGAGATGGAGTCGGTCCACATCAACATCGACCCCGAAAGCGAGGCGATGGTCCCGCGACCCGACCCGCCGGAACACGTCCGAAAGCTGGCGAAAGAAATCCTCCGCCGGGCCGAAGATGAGCTGTTTCCCGAGTACCGCGACCGCGACGTTGGCGAGGTCGCGGAGGCGCTCAACCACATGCGCGACGAGCCGGACGTGGAGGCGACGCCCGGCGAGCGGGGCGAACTCGACTCGCTCGAATCGTCGACCCGAGACCCCGAACTCGACGAGGGAACGGACCGCGACGAACTGGACGCGGGAGACGAGACTCCCGAAATCGAGGGCGACGACGGCCCATCGTCGCTCGACGGCGAGGGCGAGACGCCGGCGCTGGAGGCCGGGCGCGACGAGGTGGACGCGGACCGCGAGGCCGACGAACCGACCGGCTTCGGCGACCCCGACGGACCGTTCGGCTTCGACGACGAGCCCTCGTTCCCCGATCCCAACGACGACGACGTCGACCTCGACGACTTCTTCGGCGCGTTCGGTATCGACGACGAGGCGAAGGCAAAGTCGGACGGCAGGGCGGGCCGAGACGGACGCGCCGAGACCGGAACCTACGGTGGCGAAACTGACGCGGCCGGAACCGACGACGGTGAACCCAACGACGCCGACGACGCAACCGACGACGCAACCGACGAGACGTGGGGCGGGTTCGAGGCCGCCGAGGCCGACGACCCGCATGAGGACGACAAGGACGACGATGCGGGCGCTCGCGGGGCCGACTCCGGAGAGGGCGAGTAGATGAGCAACCTCGATTCGAAGACCTCTGGCGGTCTCGACCGCAGCACCGACACCCTCGGCGACGCCTTCTACCCGCTGTTTCAGCTCCTCTTCGACGAGGACGGCGAGTTCGTCGCCGACATCGAAGAAAAGCTGCAGCAGGCGCGGATGCCCGACACCGTCGAACTCTATCTCTCGCGGGCGCTTGCCGTCGGCGTCCTCGTCGGCCTCGCGCTGTGGCTCGTCGGGATGCTCGTCGGCTACGGCGTCTTCGCGCTCGGCCTCGTCTCGGCGGACTCGGTGAGTCTCGGGATTCCGGTCGGGAGCGAGGCCACGGCGGCCACGCTCCGGTCGCTCGCGATGCCCGCGGCCGTCGTTCTCTCGGGGCTCTTCTTCGGGTCGCTCGGCTTCGCAGGCGGGTTCGGGACGCTCGTCGCGATTCCGTACTCGACTGCTTCGGCGCGCAAACGCGAGATAAACATGCTCCTGTCGGACTCCATCTCGTTCATGTACGCCCTTTCGGTGGGCGGGCTGAACCAACTGGAGATTCTGGAGGCGATGGCGCGCGCCGAAGACACCTACGGCGAGGTCTCCCGGGAGTTCCAGAGCATCGTCCAAGAGACGGAGTACTTCGGCACCGACTACCGAAACGCCATCCGCCAGCAGGCGATTTTGACCCCCTCGGACGACCTCTCGCAGTTCCTGACGGACATGCTCTCTATCGTCAACTCCGGCGGCAATATGCAGGGCTTCCTCGACGACAAGAAGGACAAACACCTCCGGACCGCAAAACAACAGCAAGAACAGACGCTGGAGACGATGGAGCTGTTCGGCGAGATGTACATGACGCTCTCGCTGTTCCCGCTGCTTCTCATCATCATCCTCGTCATCATGAGCATGCTCGGGGAGGCCCAGTCGAGGCTGTTGTACGCGACCGTCTACGGGCTCATCCCGCTGACCGGCGTCGGCTTCCTCGTCCTCGTCTCGACGGTCAAGCAGGACGAAATCGGCGACGGCTTCCTCAGCCCCGAAGACGAAAGCGACCGCCTGCAGGGCCAACAGCGCGAGGGGCTCATCCACATGGGGCTCGTCGAGAGCTACGTCGGCGAGTTCAGCCTCTTTTCGCGCATCAAGGACCGCGAGGGGACGTTCAAGACAAAGGAACTCCTGCGCCGCCCGCACCTATTCTTCAAGCGGCATCCGCTTTTCACCCTCGCGCTGACGGTCCCCGCGGCGCTCGCGCTCCTCGCCGTCTCCGTCGTCGAGGGGGCCGCCCCGACGACGTGGGACGGGATGGTGGCTAACCCCGTCTGGGGGACGTTCGTCTGGTTCTACGTGCCGGTCTACCTCATCGCGGTGCCGCTGACCGTCTTCCACGAGTGGAACGTCCACTCGCGGGCGGCGATCACGGGGAAACTCTCGGACAACCTCCGAAAGCTGTCGAGCGCGAACGACACCGGTCAGACGCTCCTCGAATCCATCAAGACCGTCTCCGACACCTCCTCTGGGAAACTCGCCGACGAGTTCGAGGTGATGTACGCGAAGGTCCACTACGGCATGAGCCTCAGAGAGGCGCTCGTCGAGTTCAACAACAAGTACCACATCCCGCGGCTCGCCCGGACGGTCAAGCTCATCACGAAGGCCCAGGAGGCATCGAGCCAGATAACCGAGGTCCTGACGACGGCCGCGCAGGCCTCCGAGAACCAAGACGACATCGAGCGCGAGCGCATCTCGCGGACCCGGATGCAGGTCGCCATCATCCTCATGACCTACGTGACGCTGCTGGCGGTGATGGCCATCCTGAAGACGCAGTTCCTTGACGTGATGGCCGGCCTCTCCTCGCAGGCGTCGAGTTCCGGCGGCGCGACGACCGGCGGCCCGAGCTTCGGCGGCGGCATCGACCCCGACCTGCTGTCGCTTCTGTTCTTCCACGGCGTCACCATTCAGGCGATGCTCTCGGGGTTCATCAGCGGCTACATCCGCAACGCGGACCTCCTTTCGGGGGTCAAGTTCGTCGTCATCCTCCAGACGCTCTCGCTCGCGGTGTGGATGGTGGTCGGCTGATGCGGCGACGCGGCCCGCCGGACGACCGACGCAGTGACGCCCGACGCGGGGCGACCGGCCGGAGCGCCCGCGCCCAGACGACCATCGACTTCGCCGTCGGCGTCGGCATCTTCCTCCTGGCGGTCGCGTGGGTCGTCGGCACCATCCCGCAGATTCTCGACCCCTTCGAGGCCGAACAGGACCGCCCGCTCGTCGCCAACCGCGCCGCCGACTCACTCACCCAGCGCCTGCTCGTGGACGACGAGAACCCCGACGTGCTCGATGCGGCCTGCACCCAGGCGTTCTTCGACGGGGACCCACCGCCCGGCGACTGCGACTACGGGAGCGCCGACCCTAACGCTGCGACCGGCATCGACGCGTCCTACGGTCTCAACGTCACGCTCTCGCGGGGTGGGACCGTCGTCGAGACGACCGGCGAGGCGGTTCCGACAACCCGGAGCGTCGTCGCCGCTCGGCGGGCCGTCCTCCTCGACGGCGAACTCCATGATCTATCGGTGAGGGTGTGGTGACCGTGTCTCGCGCACAGGCCCACGCGCTCGAAGCCATCGTCGCCGCGATGGTCCTCCTCGCCAGCGTCACGTTCGCGCTGCAGGTGACCGCGGTGACGCCCCTGACCGCGAGTACGTCGAGCCAGCACATCGAGAACCAGCAGGCCGCCGTCGCCGACGGCGTGCTGACGGCTGCCGCCGAGACCGGCGCGCTGAAGCGGACGCTCCTGTTCACGCACCCCGAAAACGGGAGCTTCTACGACATCGACGCGCGAGGCTACTACGTCGACGGCGGCCCGCCGACCGCCTTCGGGGCGATGCTCGACGAGTCATTCTTGGACCGCGGCATCGCGTTCAACGTCTACCTGCACTACCTTCGGGACCGGGAGGTCCGCCGGACGACTCGCCTCGTGTTCATGGGCGAACCGAGCGACCACGCCGTCTCGCGGACGCGACTCGTGACGCTCGCGGACGACGACGTGCTGACCGAACCGGGCACGTCGCCGAGCGGCGACCCCCGGGCGGCCGAAACGTCGAAGACGCTCGAATCGGTCGCCGCTGCGAGCGACGAGACGTATTTCATCCAAGACGGGAGCGCGGGGCCGCTCTACGGCGTCGTCGACGTGGAGGTGGTCGTATGGCGGATGTAACCGACGCGTTTGACGGCCCGAGCGACGAGGCCACGGGAGCCGCGCGCTTCGCCGGCGACGACCGTGGCCAACTGATGCTCGTCGCCGCGCTCGCAATCGCAGTCCTCCTCGTCGGGCTCGCGCTGACGCTCAACACCGCGATTTACACGGAGAACCTCGCCACGCGGACGACCGATACGAGCCTCGACGGGGCCGTGAGCCACGGCCGCACGGTCGAAGCCGGTGCGGGAGTCCTCCTCGACGAGACCAACCGCGGGGGCGGAACGTACGGCGAACTCACCGGCTCGTTCGACGAGACGTTCGGCAACTGGAGCGACGCGGCCGCGACGCTCGCGGCGGTCAGGGGAGCCGCGACGAACGCCTCGCGCGTCGACCACGTCGAGGGCACCCGAATCTCGCAGTCCGACGCGGCACGGAACTTTTCGGACGCGAACGAGTCGACCGACTGGACGCTCGCCAGCGGCGTTGGCGTCCGCGGCGTCCAGTTCAACGTCTCGCGCGACTCGCTCGCGACGAGCAGCGGGTCGGCGTTCGAACTCGTCGTCGACGGCGGGACGAACGCGGTCGAGACGGAAGTCTACCGGAATTCGACGCGGGTCTTCGTGACCGTCGAGGACGCCGGCGGGACCCGGACGACCTGTAGCGTGGCGGCCGATGCGGGCGATTCCGTCTCTATCGACATCGCTGAAGGCCGACTCAACGGGACCGCCTGTGACCCGCTCGACGCGGTCCACTCCGACCTCGATGGCACGGTCGCGGTGTCGTACCGGAACGCCGTGCAGGCCGAGGGGACCTACGAACTGTACGTGAACGAGACGAACGCGACGGTCTTCGACTCGGAGAAATACGCGTCCGCCGAGAGCGGGTCGTCGCCGGTCGCACAAGAGGCGCTGTACGCCGTCACCGTCTCGTACGTCTACGAGTCGGGCGAGACGTACGTCTACCGAGAGCTTCGGGTCGCACCGGGTGAGATTGCGTGACGCCACCGATAGCCCCGGACGGACGTGAGGGTCGCGTTCGGCGCGGGAGCCGCGAGCGGTCCCGTTCGACCGACCGCGGCGTCTCGACGGCGCTCGGTTACGTCCTCACGCTCTCTATCACGGTCGTTCTTATCTCGGGGCTGTTGGTCGCCGCCGGCGGCTTCGTCTCCGACGAGCGCGAGCGAGTCACGGAGACAGAACTCGACGTGGTCGGGAATCGGCTCGCGGCCGGCATCGAATCGGTCGACCGAATCGGGGCCGCACCGGGCGAGTCTCGGGTCGAGGCGACGGTTCGACTGCCCCCGAGAGTCGCCGGCACGACCTACACCATCGAAGTGGTGTCGGGGTCGCCGAACGAACTCGTGCTCACTTCGACCGACCCCGAGGTGACGGTTCGTGTTCCTGTAAAGACGGAGACCTCGCTGGCCGCGAGCCGGGCCGACGGCGGCGACGTGGTCATCAGCTACGATCCGTCGGTGGGGGCGCTGGAGGTGGACTCGTGAGCGACCGCGCGGTGAGCGACACGCTCGGGTTCGTCTTCGTCTTCGCCATCGTGCTCTCGATGGTCGGCCTCGTTTCCGCCGTCGGCATGACTGGCCTCCAAGACGCCCGCGACGTAGAGCGCGTCAACAACGCCGAGCGCGCGCTGGACATCCTCGGCGACAACATGGAGGACATCGCCGACCGCGGCGCGCCGAGCCGAGCCACGGAGGTGAAACTGCAGGACGCCAGCCTGACGCTCGACCGCCCCGTCGAGTTCGTCGTCTCCGGGGAGTTGACGACGAACTCGTCGGTCAACTTCACCAACACCTACGAGGTCTCGCCGGTCGTCTACGCGGCCGATTCCAGCGACGAGCGCGTCGTCTACGTGTTCGACGCGCTTCTCAGGACCCGCGGCGACAGCGGGACGTTCGTCCGGCGACCGTCGTTCGTGCTCACCCAAGAGCGGGTGTTGATTCCGGCGTTCGTGACGCGGCCCGACGAGGAGGCGACGACCTCGGTCGGCGGGTCGGGGACGTTCCTCATCCGCGCCGACAAGGCCGCAAGCGACGTGCTGGCCGCGCGAACCGACGGACAGTACGACGTGAACCTAACCGTTCGCTCCCCGCGGGCGGCGCTCTGGCGCGAGGAGCTATCGAGCCGCCCCGACGTGACCTGCGACCCGGTCGAACCGGCCGCGACGCCGGACGGCTATCCGAGCGTCTCGTGTTACGTGAACGGGGCCGAGCGCGTCTACGCCGTCTCGACGTCGGTTGATATGACGTTCGCGGACTGAGGATGAGGTCGTGTGAGGACGGGACGCCATTACGACCGGTCACGTCGCTCACTCGACGTCGACTTCGACCTCGTTTTCGGTGATGTGCAGGAAGGTGATGAACTGGCCGCCCTCGGCCTGGTCGTAGTCGAGGTTGCCGCGCGACCCGGACTCGTCGACGCTCTGGCTATTGCCCGGGCCGTCCGTGACGGTCAGTTCGAACTGCGGCGCGGCCAGCGAGAAGTAGTGGTTGATGACGAAGTCCATCCGGGCGGTGTCGCCGGCGGCCTTCGAGAACGTCTGGCCGCCGTCGACGTCGTGTTCGTCGAAGGTGACGCTGTCGTAGGCCTCGCCGTCGACGATTTCGGGGGCGAACTGCCACTTGTTCTGGTTGCCGAAGCCCTTGTCCGACTGGATGTCGCCGTAGGTCATCGTCTCCGAACTGGTGAAGTTGACGGTGAGTTCAGGAGTGCTGGCCGTGCAGTCGATGCTCACCGCGTCGCTCGTGTCCGGGTCGAGGTCGGTCGCCTGCCAACCGTGGTACTTGCCGTCCTCGGTGGCGTAGTACAGCGTCAGGTCGAACGTGCCGTCGTAACTGCCGCTCTTGCACTTGTCGTCCGCCTGCACGTGGAGTTCGAGGTCCTTCTGGTCGCCGTCGTAGTACATTCCCCACTCCATATTCTGGAGGTGCTGGTCGTTCGAGAGCGTGAGCGTGAACGTCGAGACGTTGTGGTTCGCGGCCATCCCGCGCACGTCGACCGACGTGCCCTCGTTCGGCATCTGGAACTCACCGACGAGTCCGAGCGTCTCCAGTTCCACGTTCGCGGTCTGATTGGCGTCGTCGACCGTCACGGTGCCCTCACTCCGCGACTCGAAGAACGAGGCCCAGCCCCGGTAGTGGTCGCTGTGGACCGTCACGACGACCGTTCCGTTGCTGACCGGGTTGTCGTAGCTGGCCGGTATCGTGTCGTAGCTCGCGGTCTCGTTGGGGTAGACGCGCCGAGCGCGCTCGGTCGCAGAGATCCGCGCGGACACGTCGCCCGACGCGGACCCATCGCCGGCGACTCGGACGACCGGAAGTGTCAGCGTCGCACCGCGGTAGTGGAACTCCGGCGGCGAGACCATGGTCGTGCCGCCGTCCTGCGTGCGCCAGACGCCGCCTCCTTCGTAGGCGATTCGGGCGTCGCCGTCGCGGTACTCGACGCTCCCGAGCGACTCGTTGTAGAGCACTTGGTCGTCGCCGGCGTCGGTGTAGTTTTTGTGCGTGACGCGTAGCCACCCGGTGTCGTCGTCGACGACGTAGGTGCCGCCGCCGGTCCCGCCGAGGTCGACGAACTGCGTCTCTCCCTCGCCGAGCGCGGAGATGGCGACTCGCGAGTCGAACAGCGTCATCGAGTGCTCGGCGCGCGTCAGTTGGGACTCCTGTTTCGTCTCCTCGAGGGCGACCCCGCCGAGCGCGACGACGGCGGTCGTTCCGGCGACCGTAATCGCCAACAGGAGAACGACCGCAATCGGCGAGGTCTGCGCCGTCCGGTCTCTGACGACGCGATAGACCAGTGGAACACGGGGACGACCGCTCATTACCTGACTGAAGGCGACGCGGGGTGAAAACCTCGCGGGGTACCTGACAGTCAGGTAAGTGGAATCGTTCGCTGGGGCTGACCTGTGCCGCGTCGACCGGTTCCGTGTCAAGGAAAACGAATTTCACCGGGATACGAGACAGACAGACGAGTGACCGATGCCGGAGGACGCCGAGACGACGACCAGGCGGACGACGCGGAGGCGGAGAACCATCGACCGCGAGCGGATATTTCGCCGCGACGACTACACGTGTCAGAACTGCGGCCGCGAGTACGACGAGGGGTCGAACATCTTGGAGGTCGCCCACGAGCGCCCAGCACGGGACTTCGAGAACTCCAACGACGCCGACGACCCCGAGAACCTCGTCGCGCTGTGTCCGAACTGTCACCGGCGGTTCGACATGGGCGAACTCGGCGACAGAATCGCGTCGAGCCTCCAGCGCGACTTCCGCGAGCGGGCGAAGGTGCGGAACCACGCGAGCACGGTGGAGGCGTTCGCGGGCGACGCCATCGAGATAACGAAACTGAATGTGCTCATCGCGAGCGTCTTCGGGACGGGCGTCACGGTGCTCCTCCAAGCGGACATCGTGACGGACATCTCCGCGCTGGCGAACTTCGGCGTCGGGTTCGGCGCACTCGCGTGGGTGCTCTCGACGGGGTTCATCCTCGGGTCGTACATCTCGTGTCGCACCTCGGGAGCGAGTTCCAGCGCCATCGAGGAGGTGCTCGAGGGTGACGACGACGAACTCCCCGAGGAGACGACGGAGATATACTACCGAAACGCCAGGCGAATCGGCATCGCAATCGGCCTGACGCTCATCTGCGTCCTCTTGCTCATCGCGGGCATCGCCCTCGCGGCGACGGGAGGTGGCGGATTCGCCGGACTCGTTAGGTAGAATGGTGTCATCGGGCGAGAGAGCGCTCACCGACGAATCGCAATCGATTCAACATCACCAGTTCGATTTCTGGACTCGCCGGGACTGAGCAAACCGGAGGTTTGCGAAGGTCGTGAACGAAGTTCACGGGATTTGAACCCGGAGGAAGACGTGCTCGCTCACGATGTTCGCTCCGCGCGACTTCCAGGGCTTCAAATCCACGCGCTCGCCACGGCGAGCGCTCGGCTCGTCATTTCTTCACTCCGTTCAGAAATGGACTCGCCGGGATTTGAACCCGGGGCCTCTCCCATGCCAAGGGAGTGATCTAC
>NZ_JAMYJY010000073.1:0-18368 GCF_024136985.1 Haloferax sp. AB510 | reverse complement strand
ACGTTCACGAGAGCAAAGCTCTCGTGCAGCCCATCAGAACGCGAAGCGTTCTGAGAACGCCCGTCAGGGCGTTCACCCTCCAGCTTCACGCGACCGATTGTTCACTCAGAGAGACAAAAAAGATTCTTCGAATGCTCGGCGTTGAACGGTCTCATCAAGCTGTTTGGCAGTGGGTACATCGACTGGCTGACAGCGGTCACAACCCGCCAGAGGCGAAGCCGAGGCGGGTTGCGGTCGACGAGACCGCTGTCAAAATTAATGGCGAGTAGTCTTGGTTGTTCGCTGCAATAGAGACCGAGACGAAGCTGATTCCCGACGTCGAATTGTTTGGACGACATGGTACCGATCCGGCTGCTGCGTTTCTCCATCGATGCTCGGAGAAACACGATCTCTCAGACGCTGTGTTTCTCGTTGATGGCTACGGCTATCAGACTGCCCTCTCTCGAGTAGGATTGAGCGGTCGGCTGGACTACGTTGAGCGAAACCTCATCAAAACGTGGTTTCACACCCTCAAAATGCGAGTCGACCGCTTCCATAATTCGTGGGTGGGCAGTCATGGGAGCGTCCGCGAATGTTTTCTACAATTCGCGCAATACTATAATTTTCAGAGACCGCATCAAGCGCTCGATGGACGAACCCCGGTTGAGGAGGTCACTAACTAGACAGTGCCGTTTTAGTTTCTTTTTCAACAGTGTGAGCATATTGTCTGCAGTCACAATCGGGGAGGTACTCACCCATCACTCAACCTGAACAAGGGGTCTCGTCGCCGACTCCGTTGCACTTGAAGCGTCCTGTGTCTAGTCTCCCATCGGCCGGTGCTATCCGAGGCCGTGAGGCTCATACTCGCCACCAATTCTCGTGGTGATAACTATCGACAAGGATGGATACAACAGCGAGACCACGGACTCAATACAGACCTGTAAACCGCAATCCCTGTATGTTCAAGACGCACCACCGTTGAGTAGGCGTATGTTATCGTTCGATGTCGTGACGGTTGGTAGTGCCGTTCTCGACCACATCTATTCTCTGTCGAACCTACCGAGACCCGACGGCGGTGCATTCGCGACTCTCAATTGTTGGACGCGTGCTGTGTCGACGACGTCGTTGATGACCGTGTGTGGCCGTTACAGCGACCGGCCCCGTGGACGCTTGCTGCCGCGATCGCCCCGATTGATCGGCCTCGAAGCGGGGCTTCATCCTGAGCACTCCGGAACAGCTGACAGCCTAATTCCAAACCGAATCTGAAATTTCAAGGCCGCTGACGGTTCTTCGTCGACTCCCAGCCCGCGTCAGTGGAGCTTGGGAAGTGCACCCTATCGGCTACTGGGGATTGTATCTCACTTAGCTTCCCATCATTACGCTCACCGTCCTGTGCGTGTGGTGGGTAGTCGGAATAGGCCTTATTTGAATTGACATCGTTCACCAACGACAACAGTGATAGCACAGCAGAATTTTACTGTGATCATCTCCACTCAAGCCTGGTCTCCGCATTGTTCTGCTCGGCCGACGGTGTACCCGGACTCAACCAGCGCGTCGGAGAGCGAGCCGCTACTGAACAGCTCCTGAATGTGGTGGACACCCGCAGGGGAAGACGGTTCCAAGGCCTCGGTAACACGTGCACTCACGATCGCAGTCGCTCGGGCTTGGTCGGGTCCGCGAACCCAGCGCTCGATTCGCTTTTCTCCACCGTCAACCCGACCGAATACCTCCACTTTGATCACCGACTCGTTAGATCCGAACGGGACGGCGTCGGCCAATTTGACGATTCCATCGACTCCTAATACTGAGATGGCCGGCCGGTACACCCCGGTTCGGCGTAGCACCGCGAGGTAGCGAGTAACGATACGAGAGTCATAACACAGTCTGCTTTCGATCGTTGGAATATTCGTCGCCCGGGCGAGGACGTGTTGATCAGCGAGGTTTGCACGATACGCCCGGCGTCGCCCCCATCCAGGGATATTGACGACCCGAGGGTCAGTGAGACCGACGACAGAGAGAGACTCGCCGTCGTTTCGAACCGAGAAAGAACCGAGAGCATCCTCAATAGTCCATTTGACCGTGTCTGGACCGAATGCCTCTCCGAGACCTAGCAAGAGGGTGATATCCACTCGGTCGACACTGTCGAGTTCGTCAGCCGCTTCGCTAACGAAGAGGTTCGTCATCCCGGGCGATAGTCCGACACTGAGGACGGCAGTCGCGCCTCGTTCGCGGGCGAGATCGTCGAACGATTCGATTTCTTGGAGAAGCGAGTCTGTCGGTGAGATGTCGACGTAGTCGCTACCGTGGTTGAGACAGGCTTTTGCGAACTGCGGCGTGTCCTGATCCAAACACATAACCACCGTTCCTACGTTGTCGAGAGCGTCAGCGTAGCCCGCCCTGTCGCTCACATCGAGGAACCGAGGTTCGACACCGTTGACCGAACGTGCGAAGTCCCGTGCCTTCTCTGGAGATCGACCCGCGGCGAGGACCTCTCGCTGGCTACGTTCGGCGAGTTCAGTACAGACAGTCCGGCCGATAGTGCCGTAGCCACCGACAACGAGAACGGACGCATCAGTCCGGGACATACTGAGATTCCGTGATGATCGATAGTAGAAGTAACTCCGAGTATGCTCGGGTCATATATTTCCACACTCCGCTTCGAGATAGCGAGGCAGCAGATTGGCTTCGATCCGCTGGAGCTGTTCTGAGACCGTCGCTGGCGCTCGCCCGACCACCGCCGCGATTTCTTCGTGTGTCGCTTCTCGCGGTACCTCGTAGTAGCCTAGCCTGATGGCGGTCTCAAACACGTCGCGTTGTCGGTCGGTGAGTCGGTCTTCGAGGAGGCCTCGATTGGGGACATACTCACCGACGCGCTCCGGGTAGAGCTCAATTTCCGGTGGCAGGGCCGCGGTAATCCGTGTGATTGCGGATTCCGTGCCAACGACTGTGAGACGAACGCCGCGCCCCTCGTATTCGTCGGTGTATTCGATCGGTGGGATGAGAATGAGCGAATACGCCGTGAGAATAGCGAACAACTGCGTCATCGATGAGGATTGGTCGTACTCCAGATACGCGAGTCCGGTCTCGGGTGTCACCGCAAAGTCGTGGACAGAAGCTTCGGCTGCGAGAAGTCGTTCGAGCGTCGCCATGTCACCTGAGAATTCGCTCAGTTCGACGAACCGCTCGCCAGCTCTATTGATCTGATGTGTCGTCTCTATCGTCACGGCAGGACTGGCTTCAATAGCAGTTTCAACTGGATGGAGTTCCGCATCGTTCCAGACGAGAACCCCGGAGGCATAACGCATAGTGATCCGTGTGTATCCTGAGAGATAAGAACCACTCGAGTATACTCGGATATAGCACCAATCGCTCCTCCCCCGAAACGGACAGTATGAGACGAAGGTTACAAATTATCCCATATAGTCTATTACAGAGTAATTCTCGCACCGAATCGGAGAATGGAAATTTATTTATAATATTAATTCATTGGATAAGATGCAGTGAGGAGTTGGCGACCCTCGCCACTCACGGTGTATGTTCGTCACCCTACTGCCCATGTGTAGCTCATGAACGCTGCTGTGGATCGCCAGTGCTGGCGACCAGTGTCTTGTGACACTTTGGTGTCCACCCGTGTCACCACCGTTGTGGATACGCACCCTGGACTGACCGGAGGTGTACAACCACCACATCACGGTAGCCTAGGAGTGTCCGTATGGCATGCACCTCTCTGGTTCGAATTACCAGGCTCCTAGTGCTATTCGTTTTGGAGCGAGGAATATGTGAGAATGCGAGCTACGAATGTCGCTGTTCTGTCACCGGTGGCTAACAACTGTCAAAAAGAAGCGGTGGCGACTGTGGTTAGCTGAAGTCGTTGCAGACGGGGATGCCCATCGTATCGTAGTCACTCATTGCTGCGAGCGTGTCCGGAACTTCGTCGAGTGTGATCGTCTCAGAAACGAGTTCTGTGGGGTCAAGCTTCCCTGTCTTGATCATATCGAGCATCTCGGAGTAGCGAGACGGTTGCAGTCCGAGCGAGCCTCGGAAGTCGATCTCTTTGGCAACGAACTCGTCGGTGGGCAACGGGACCTGACCCTTTTCATCGGCAGTCGTCAGACCGATCTGGACGTGCCGACCTCCTTTCCTGAGAGAGTTCACAGCGTTCAGACAGGTGGTTTTGATGCCCAGAGCGTCGACCGAACAGTCAGCACCACCATTCGTAATATCGTGGACCTCCTTTGCGGGGTCATCTACTGCGCTTGCATTAATCGTCTCGACGGCCCCGAGACTTTCAGCCTTTTCGAGCTTTTCATCGAAGAGGTCGACCCCGATAACGTTCGCTCCGAGGGCATTGGCGATGTGAACGGCTGAGAGGCCAATACCACCGAGACCGTGGACGACCACGTTCTCGCCGTGTCCAACGTCGCCTCGGTGCGCCATCGCGTGGAATGACGTCATAAATCGGCAGCCAATCCCAGCAGCGGTGTCAGCATCGATACCACTTGGGAGTGGGACAGCGTTAATATCCGCGTTCGGGATGTGGACCTCCTCAGCGAATGCACCCGGAGCTTCGTTCATGAACCCGAGCCCGACGTGGTTTTCACAGATATTCTCGTGACCGTTCCGACAGAGGTCACATTTCCCACACGCGAAATTAAATGGGATCGCGATATGATCGCCTTCGGTGACGCTTTCGACGTCGTCACCGACCTCAACAACGGTCCCACAGGGTTCGTGGCCGAGGATGTGCGGCGGGTCGGGGCGGTATCCAAACCAGTCCCAGTCGCCCTGCCAGCAGTGCCAGTCGCTACGGCAGACACCACATCCATCAACCTTTGCAACAACGCCGTGTGGCGCAGGCTCTGGTCGTTCAACTTCCTGTACTTCAAGCGGCTTTTGGAATTCCTCCAACACTACTGCTCGCATTGCATGTCATGATCTATCATGGAGTTATAAATAAATACTGAATAGAGCAAATGGCGTATATTGTAACCTCAAAATCCCATATCTGGATTCGAATATAATGTAATTAGGGGAATGTTTAATAGATGGTGCATGATATTCCCTATCGCGATGGCAACTGATTCACAGTCGTCGACTGACTCGGAGAGCGCGATTAGACAACGACACCGACGTGCAGCGGATGAACTGATCCCATCTGAGACTGCGAAATTGTACATTGGCGGCGAGTGGGTCAAAAGTTCGTCTGGCAAGACGTTCCACACGCACGATCCAACCACTGGCGAAGCCCTGGCCGAGATTCAGGCTGGCAGTGCTGAGGACATCGACCGGGCTGTCGACGCAGCCTGGGATGCGTACGACAATCGATGGGCAGCTGCCTCCGCGGCCGACCGACAACGAGTTCTGAATCAAATTGCAGACCGGATCGAATCCCGAAAGGGCGACTTCGCCACGCTCGAATCACTTGATAATGGGAAGCCGGTTTCTGAGGCTCGCATCGACGTCAGCCTCGTCATTGATCACTTCAGATACTTCGCGGGTGCAACCCGTGTGAACGAGGGAAAAACGATTCCAGGTGGGACCGACAACCACATCCAGACACTGCGAGAGCCCTACGGCGTGGTGGGACAGATCATTCCGTGGAACTTCCCACTTTTGATGGCCGCCTGGAAACTCGGCCCAGCCCTCGCCGCCGGGAACACGGTCGTGCTGAAGCCGGCCGAAGAGACTCCGTTGTCGATTCTCGAACTCATGCGCGAAATCGATGCTGTGCTTCCGGCTGGCGTTGTCAACGTGGTCACTGGGTTTGGTGCTGAAGCGGGTGAACCACTCTCTCGTCACGAGGGAATTCAAAAGCTTGCATTCACAGGATCGACGGAAGTCGGCCGCGGTGTGATGAAAAGTGCAGCAGATACGATTACCGATGTCACGCTCGAACTGGGAGGGAAAAGCCCAGTGGTGATTTATCCCGACGCTGATGTCGAAAAGGCAGCCAATGTTGCGAGAATTGGGATGTTCCACAATACCGGAGAGTGCTGTTGTGCAGGCACGCGCCTCTTGGTGCATGAAGATATTAAATCCGAATTCCTCGATGCATTCGTGGCTGAGATTGAAGAACTCCAGGTCGGTGACCCACTCCTCGAAGAGACGACGCTTGGACCAAAAGTCACGAAAGAGCAAGCCAACAGAACTCTCGACTACATCAACGAGGCGAAAAACGTCGGGGCGGAGGTCGTGACAGGTGGCGACGCACCCGATGACGAAGCGCTTTCTGAGGGTTGCTTCGTGAATCCGACGTTGCTTACGGACATCGATCACGAGAGCCGCCCCGTTCAAGAAGAGATTTTCGGACCCGTTGAAACGCTCTTTGAGTGGTCGTCATACGACGACATGATCGAGTTAGCGAACGATGTCGACTATGGCCTTGCTGCGGGTATCATTACAAACGATATCAATCAGGCCTACAAAACAGCGAAAGACATCGAGGCAGGAAACATCTGGGTGAACACCTACAACGAGTTCCCAGCGGGGCAGCCGTTCGGTGGCTACAAACAGTCTGGCATCGGCCGTGAAACAGCCTACGAAGCAATCAAACACTATACGCAGACGAAAACGATCAATATCAGTCTCGACTAGTTCCAAGTGGAACTGGGCACGCTCAATCTCGGGTGGTGAGTCTCTCTTCAGCAGCGGTCATCGCGTCCCCACAACGGATCAGGAAACGACCTGTGGATTTGGAACCTGAATTCCGTTTACCGGATGAAAATGTCACTTGGGTTTGCCGTTTGAACTGCAGACAGTGAAAAGATCTTTAGTTTGGAACGGTATAGTCTGAAGCAAGGCATGTCTCCCTCTATCGATGAAATTGACGACATCTCTCCGCGCGACATCGTGATTCTCAAACTCCGTGTTGAACACCCAACAGCCTCCGTGCGTGCGTTGCGAGACATCCTTGAGGAAGAGTATGACATCTCACTGTCGCACAATCGGGTGAACGACATCCTTCGGGAACTCAGCGAGCAGAATATCTTCCAGAAAGCTGTACTGTTGAACGAGGACTTTTTTGAGCACTATCTCTTTCAGATTGCGTTTCATTATCCGAACTTCGAAGACCGCTGGGAGGAGTGCTATGACGATCTGATGAACGACCCCCACGTGCTGATGTTCTTTAATGCCGATGACTACCACCAGTGGCAGTTTATCGCGCGGTTCCGGAAAAGCGAGAATAAGGAAGAATGGAAGCGTAATTTCTTCAAGAAACATGGGGACCTCATTGCGCAGTTCGATTCGAGTTCCCTTCCGGAAGTCCACAAGTTCCGCAGCGACATGGGAGTGTTAGAGCATCTTCTCACCGAAACCGAAGAAGGGCAAAAATATCTGGACAAAGCCGCTCTCCAATCAGCGGACGAACAGACCGAAAAAGACGATACCAAAGTCGTTCTTGACCGCGGGAACAAGTAAACGACTGGTGGGGAGATAGCACGTGGACCGTCTGTTCAAGGCTGTGGACCGATAGTGGCTACGGTACGGTTGCCTGGCCCACGCTACGTCAGCGGTACGGTGTACACCAAATAGTTATGTAGAATCGTGTAGGATCTTTTGGCTAGAGCCAGTCTACCATGTCAATAGATTCTCAAACATCAGCAGAGCGGGAAAATCAGATTAAGCAACGGCACCGGGACGTTGCAGCCGACCTTATCCCCGCTGATGATGGGCAATTGTATATCGGAGGTGAGTGGGTGGATAGTGAGACTGGGCAAACGTTCAACACATACGACCCAACTACTGGCGAAGTGCTCGCGAGCGTGCAGGCTGGAAACGCGGAGGACATCAACCGGGCCGTCGCCGCTGCTGAGGAGGCGTACACTAAACGGTGGTCGACGTACTCGCCAGCAGATCGCCAAGTGCTCCTGACCGAGATTGCAGAGCGGATCGAGGCACGAAAAGAAGCGTTTGCGAAGCTTGAGACACTCGACAACGGCAAACCAATTACGGAAGCACGCCACGACATCGAATTAGTTATTGACCACTTTCGGTACTTCGCAGGGGCAGTCCGTGTTACGGAAGGGAAAACGATTCCAAGTGGGACTGACAACCACATCCAGACACTGCGAGAGCCCTACGGCGTGGTGGGACAGATCATTCCGTGGAACTTCCCACTTTTGATGGCCGCCTGGAAACTCGGCCCAGCCCTCGCCGCCGGGAACACGGTCGTGCTGAAGCCGGCCGAAGAGACTCCGTTGTCGATTCTCGAACTCATGCGCGAAATCGATGCTGTGCTTCCGGCTGGCGTTGTCAACGTGGTCACTGGGTTTGGTGCTGAGGCTGGCTCACCGCTCGTGAAGCATCGCGACGTTCAAAAAAATTGCGTTCACCGGGTCAACGGAAGTTGGCCAAGGTGTGATAAAAAATGCCGCAGACACGATTACGGACCTAACGCTTGAGTTGGGTGGCAAAAGCCCAGTCGTCATCTACCCAGATGCAAACCTCGAGAACGCCGTTGATGTCACACTGAATGCGCTCGTCTTTAATACTGGAGAGTGTTGTGCTGCCGGGACTCGGCTACTCATCCACGAGGATATCCACGATGAATTCCTCGATACATTCGTGGCTGAGATTGAGGATCTCACAATCGGTGACCCACTATTGGAAGCGACTGATCTCGGGCCAAAGGTAACTCAAACCGAACTTGAGCGGACGATGCGCTATATCCGGTGGGCCCGCGAGGCTGATGCAGCGATCTTGGCTGGTGGAGAGAAGCCCGAGGACACCGCCCTTTCGAACGGGTATTTCGTCTCACCGACGGTTATTGGTGACCTCGACCACGGGAGTCGGCCAGCACAAGAAGAGATCTTCGGACCCGTTGAGACGGTCTTCACGTGGTCCTCGTACGATGAAATGATCGAGTTAGCGAACGAGGTTGAATTTGGACTTGCTGCGGGTATCATTACAAACGATATCAATCAGGCCTACAAAACAGCGAAAGACATCGAGGCAGGAAACATCTGGGTGAACACCTACAACGAGTTCCCAGCGGGGCAGCCGTTCGGTGGCTACAAGAAATCTGGATCCGGGCGTGAAACAGCCCTCGAAACGCTCGAAGAGTACACCCAAACAAAATGTATCAATATCTCACTTGAATCAGTGATCCACGACTAACGTCGTGGGCTTCCGCCTCGAGTCTGTGTGAGACTGCCCCAACAGCGGCCTTGGAACGAACAGTATAACCTCGCCCCCGCCATGTTGGGTGAGTTCTAATTCACTTTTCCGCTTTCTATGTTTCAAGTATTGCCAAGTGCGCTAGATTGGTATTATTTGTAATGTATAATGAGGCATGGGACATGATATTGTAATACTCGGTGCGGGATACGCGGGGACGAGCGCAGTACAGTACTTAGAACAGAATATCGGAGACCGGGATGTGAACCTCACCTGGGTCAACAACCAGGATTACCATCTCATCCTGCACGAGGTCCACCGTGTGATTCGGAATCCAGACTCACAACAGAAGGTTACGATTCCAATTCGCGACATCAAAGGCCCTGCAACACAGTTTGTCGAAGGCCATGTTGAAGCGGTTAATACAGCTGAGCAAACTGTGAGTCTCACGACCGGTACTGAAATCCCCTATGACTATCTCCTCGTTGCACTAGGGAGCCAAACGGCGTACTATGGGATCCCTGGGCTGGATACACGTGCACACACGCTCAAATCGCTCGAGGATGCACTCTCGATCCATCAAACACTCATGGCACACGGACAGCGCACCACGGTGGACCATCCTGCACAGATTATCATTGGTGGCGCTGGTCTTTCTGGCATACAAACTGCGGGTGAAATCGCCACCCTGCGTGATGAAGCAGATCTGCCCCTAGATATTCATCTTGTGGAGGCCCAAGACTCGATCATGCCAGGTCACTCTCCAAGCTTACAGGAGTCTGTTCGGCGTGCGTTAGACCACGCAGACGTCACTATTCACACGGCCGACCCGATCACCAGAGCTGAGACTGACCGGATTCAGTTTGCAAGTGGAGACTCACTCGAATACGATCTGTTTATCTGGACTGGTGGAATCACAGGCCGTGACGCCATGGCCGCTGCTGCGATTGACACAGAGCACAATCGCGCTAAAGCGGATGCGACCTTCCAAACCAGTGATGACCGGGTGTTTGCGATTGGCGATGCGGCACTCGTCGATGTCGACGGGAGTCTCATCCCACCGACCGCCCAAGCAGCTTGGCAAGCAGCTGAGACAGCAGCCGAAAACCTGCTCCGAAGCATTGCCGGTCAGCCGCTCAAGACGTGGGCGTACACTGACAAAGGAACGCTCATCTCCGTTGGAGAAGCTACAATCGCACACGATGTGGAGATCGCACCAATCGATACGTTTGGCTCCTACCCCGCGAAATTCCTGAAGAAATTCATCGCAGCGCGGTGGATTGCTGACCTCACGTCGTGGCCCCGAGCCCTCAAATCGTGGGACGCGCTGTAATGTCGTGGAGAGTGTAGGGAAAGCGGTGTGGTCCCGATGGGACCGCAGTAATGACGTCCGCGTCGATGGGCTCGCTGACCAAGTACTGGGCCGTCTTGTCGTGGACTACCTAAGACGAAGATCAGTGTTGTTGTTTGATAGGCCGCTTCTTGTATTGGTAATCGACGTACAACCGGAGAAACCCAAGAGGAGTGATAAAGAAGAATATGTAGATGCTTGTCGAAGTAATCTCAACCACGCTAAAGTGGTCTAGAATAGCTAGGAGAATAACAGCGACGAGAACAATGTCTACTACTCGCCCGGGGCGCGTTTTAGAGAGGAGTGAAACCATCTATTCAGGTGCAGTTCAAGAAGACTAAAAGTTGCTTTGTTCGAATATAAGGCTACCAAATTTTACAGATAACGACGTAGTTGGGTCGCAATTGGAACTATATACTGGGAACCACCCGTTCGACATTGGCCTTTGGATATCTGACACAAAGGAAGCAGGTGTTATCGTTTATACTAAACCAAGAATTCAACGGCATCCTGTTAACGATAGGAAGGCACTGTGGAATGGGCTCAAAACCGATACGCGTACGCAAAACAAGAAATTCGACAGACAGGCAGCGTCAAGTTGCGAACGGCTCAATCGTTCCAGAATTTCGTCGCCGTAGTCGAACGTGTGTCCGTTCAGCATGTAAAAGACAACCACCGTTCGGAGCGCCGTTCGCTTGTTCCCGTCGACGAAGGATGATGTCGTACTGTACTACAGAAACCGCAGTCGAGTCAGTCGGCGCGTAGAAGTTCGGCGACGAAGACGGTCCCCGTGGGTTCGTTGTCTTCGGGCCGAGTCGAATAAGTACCGGCACCGAGGTCAGATGGCAGAGTGGCCGGCGTCAAAGCTCCATCCTGAAACGTGAGACCAGTTCGTGGACGAGCAAAGCGGACCTTCACGCTACGTGAGTGACGTCGAAGGTTGGGGTGGACCTGACCGGGAGGAAAGCAGCGGCGATCCACGCACGGCAGTCCATCGCGACTGGTCGGTGAGCAAGTGCAAGAAGCCTAATCCTGTTCCGCATCGCTGACCGAGCGGAAGACGACGCGCTGAGCCTCGAAATCCTCCAAGAACGCCTTCGAGCCACCGACGGTAAACGTGTCATCAGACGTCTCAACGACGAACGACTCCTGAGTCGGAAAGTCGTTCGAGAAGGGCCGAATGAGGCTCTGTTTCACCGCCACGATCGTCCCAGTGGTCGTCTCGAACGCCGCGTTGCTCTGGGTGGGACGGATATCCATCTCGGCCGTGACGACAGCTCCGTCCATCAGATGTAGCGTCGCGTCGAACACCGCGTGGCGGAAGCTCGTGAACGTCGCCGGCAGTTGGCGTTTCGACCCGACGTGCACCTGCTCGCCCATCGGCCAGTAGTTGGCGATAAACGAGTCAAACAACGAGGAGACGATATGCTCCTCGGCGTGGTAGATGGCGTACTCATCGGAGTTCGAGTTCAGTATTGCATCTGCCGAGGCGATGATACCGTCACTCCGGTCAACGGTAAGCGTCACTGGTGCCGGGGCGCTCCACGTCTGGATGATACTCGCGGTCGCGCCGTCGATCGAACTCGTGCCGTCGTACTCCGTCACGAGAAGCATACAAAATACTCCCCGACTCTGCGCCTCTCTGAGGGAGTCCTCGACCCGATGAAGAACCGATGCAGGGAGTGCGAGAACGAGTTCCGATTCAGCGGCGTCGATCAGCTTGTTGAGCTGAGCGAGTATCGTCCGTCGAGATTTGATGATACTGAACTTCTGCTGTTCGTAGCTCTCGGAATCAAACAGGTCCTCTAACTGGGACTCGACAGTCTGTAGTTGGGAAACGAGATTGTCGATGCCCTCTGCGGGCGGAATCGCTCGTAACTGCGTCGGTTGGACGTGGTCGTCGATTTCGATGAGGTCGCGCTCCTCGAGTTTTCCGACGATATCGTACGCGTAACTCTTAGAGATGTCAGCCTCTTCGGAGACGACCCGGATTGTCGTCGCCCCGTTACGGAGTATCGTCACGTATGCTCGCGACTCCTTGTCCGAGAGCCCGATCCTCATGAGGCTGTCCACCACCTCGTCTTCCACCATACCCAAGTGTTCGGCCAAGGCGGGGGATAAATCTTAGTATGAGAGTACAGACAGGGTGCTGTCCGGCGCGTGGCCGCCTCGAACTCCGTTGTTCGAATGTAACAACCCTACTCGGTGCGGGCACCTCGAGTAACACGGGACGCGTGCGTTGCCAGTCGAATGGCGTGGGACCAACCCAACGGCGTCGCGCTGTCCGGCGCGCCGGTGTCGAAGAACTGCTCTGGGAGGTAGCCCGATGGAAGACACAGACTGCCGTCGAGATCAATTTCGTCGAACAACCGATCCGCCCACATCTCGGGGTCGTATTCGTCGGTCGACGAAAAGAGCCGAATCGACTTCTCGGCCGCGTACGCGCCCCAGCCAGTCGAGACGGTCCAAATCTTCTCGCTTCCCTGCCCCCGCTGCCGCCACGTATCGCCCTCGAATCGCGTGAGTCCGGAGATGTCGTCGGTCTCTTTCCAGAGCCTGGAGAACGCGGTGTGGAGGTGACGTTCGAGCCGCCGCAATCGCGTGTCATCGATATCCTCGATGGCCCGGTAGGCGAGGTAGGCGTCAACGAGCGAGAACGTCGTGCTGTCGACTCGGTCGTCCAAGTCACCGTCCCCGTCGTCTAATCGGAGCGCGTAGATACCCTCGTCGGGGGCCCACGCCATATCGAGCGCGTCGAAGACCTGCGTTGCCCGCGTCGCTGCACGCTCTCTGGTGGTTGCATCGCACGTGACGGCCGCAATCGTACTGTAGGCCTGAACGAACTTCGCGGCGGTGTGCGTGAAACGACCATTCGTATTCTCCCACGCGTTTTCGCATACCGTCGGAAAGCCATCGTCTTCTAGCGAACTGTCGAGCCCATCGATTCCCGACTGTAACGCGCTCTCGATGGCCTCGACGGTGACGTTTCGGAGCGACTGTCGGGATGCCGAGAGGTACTCGGCGAGGAAAACGAGGACGCTCGCGGTCTGGTCGGCTTGGTACTGCGTTTCCGTGCCCTCGATGTGGCCGTTCGCCCAACCCGGCGCAAGCCGGCCGTTCATCGGCCACACTCGGTGAGGCCACCGGCCGTCGGGTAACTGCGTCCGCAAGTAGAACTCGGCGCTCTGTCGGTGTGCCTCGGCTGCGTCGAACCCGAGCGATTCGTCGGCTTCCAAGAGAAACGTCGAGACTTCTCCGTCGTCTCGAAACCACGTGTAGCCATAGCCGCCGGAGTACTGGTAGAACGGGTCGAAGTCAGGTCCTGCAATTCGGGCCCCAGTCGGTGCGGAGAGTAGCTCAAGGACCGAAAGGTCAGTCGCGACGAGCCGGTCCGTGACCGTGGGGTACTGTCCGGCCTGCCGTGCCGTCGCGAGGAGCGCGACTGAATCGCTGTTGGGTCGTCGCGTCCGGGTCGCGACCGCAGAGAGCGCATCCGAGCGAGACTGCGTTTCGATGTCCGACAGCAGAGTGACGAGACTGGTCTCACCACCCTCGAAAGCGACGCGGACTCCAACACCACCGGTGAGGCGACTCTCCTCGTACTCTTCGGACGCACCGAACTCCGGAAACGACCGCGATTCCGCGGCGAGTATCTCGCCGAACCGCTCGAGTACTTGGGGCGTACACTCCACGAACTCAGTCGAGGTACCGAGGTAGTCGTGTTCTCGGTTGTGATACACCTCGACGGCGTCGTCGTGGACGAGTTGCCCAACGCGCCCATCTCGCCCCTCCGGGCTGATCTCGACGAATCCGACCAGTTCGATGTCTTCCGGAGCACCGTCGCCAAGCTCAAACGCCGTCGTGTGGGCGAGCCCGTCGGTAACGTCGCGTTGTACCACGTCGAATCCATCGAGACGGTGCGTCGTCTCGACGAGCGACCGACTCGCTCGGTACGTCTGGCTCCCCGTGTCGAGCGCATCGAACCACTCGACAGCGTCGCCGACACGGACGCCGAAACGTGAGGACACGATGCCGCCGAATCCCGAAAGTGGGTACGAGTAGTCTCGGAGCGACCCGGCTGGTGAAACGTGAACGAGGCGTTGGTCCGACCCGCTGAATCTGCCTCGCCGCGTACGCCGTTCGCCCGGAAATGCGTCGGTCGCGTCTTCGTTCTGCTTGTAATCGTCGAGTGACCGTCGGAGTCCCATACACCTACAGGCCACAGAGTTCAGATAAAGTTCTTGTGATATCTCAAAGCTAATCCCTAAAGTATAAGTGGCCCTATTTTGATGAACAATTCGGACGATGACAGCGAACCCAGAAACGAGCAAGACGACGAAGAAGAGCGTCTCACGACGGCGGTTTATCACCGCTGCAGGTGCGACGGGAGTCACAGCGGGCCTCTCCGGCTGTGCGAGTATGTTTGGCAACGGCTCCGACACCGGTGGACAGGTCGGTGAGTCCGAAAGCGGCGGAACGACCGTCGTCTGGGGCTTTGACGCGACTGTCGCACAGGACCACGCGGACCAGCTCCGGACTGCACTACACGAGAAAGGAGGGCTGTCGGACGACATCCGCGTCGAGTTCCAGCCGGGGCAGCCGGACAGCGGGAAGCGCCGGTCGACGTACAACCGGCTCTTGAGCTCTCAGGAGACGACGCCGGATATGTTCATGATGGACAACGGCTGGGTGAACATCTTCATCCAGCGGGGACAGCTCGCTAACCTCTCTGAGGTTCTTCCTGAGAGTGCGCTTTCGACCATCGAAAACGAGTACTTCGGCGGCTTCACCGAGACGGCCATCGACCCCGCCAGCGGGGACCTGTTCGGTGTTCCGCTGTACCCCGACTACCCGACGATGTTGTACCGGAAAGACCTCGTCGAAGAGGCGGGTTACAATCCAACCGAGGAGAACTGGGCCACCGAACCGATGACGTGGAAGCGGTGGTCGAACATCGCTGCGGATGCACAGGACGTCTCGGGCGTCGATTACGGCTTTACCACCCAGTGGGATATCTACGTCGGCACCGCCTGTTGTACCTTCAACGAGGTGCTGTCTTCGTGGGGCGGCGCCTACTTCGGTGGTCGCGAGAACCTGTTCGGCCCCGTCGGCGAACGCCCCGTCACCGTCGATTCGGACCCGGTGGTCAACTCGTTGAATATGATGCGAAAGTTCGTCCACGACGAGAGCTTCGACGGGGAGTTCAGCGACTACGGCGGCGGCTTCACACCGACGAACATCCTCGGGTGGATCGAAGACAGCTCGCTCGCACCGTTCATCGACGGGAACGCCGTGTTCCACCGCAACTGGCCGTACGCGATTAACCAAGCAGCGTCGGAGTTCGGTGACGACCTCGGGACGATGCCGCTTCCCTACGGCGTCCCCGAAAGCGAGGCGCAGTTCCCCGGAACCGGTGGGTCCACCTCCGCACTCGGTGGCTGGCACATCACTGTCAACCCGAACAGCCAGAAGCTCGACGCTGTCACACAGGTCATCCAAGCGTCGATGCGCGAGGAGTTCCAGCTGTTCCTTCTGGAGATCGAGGGGTGGCTACCGCCGCGGGCGAGCCTGTTTAACTCCGAGACGGCTGCGGAGCTCGAACCGGCCGGCGACTACATGGACACGCTCCGCGTCGCCGGTGAGAACACGATGGCTCGACCGGTTACGTCGGTCTGGAACAACCAATCGAGCAAGATCGCGGAGCAGGCCAATCGCGCGGTCGGACAAGAGGTGACTTCGTCCGAGGCGATGGCAACGCTCCAGTCCAGCCTCGAAGAGACTGAGAGAAGCAACTGACGAGCGGAGAGCTCCACACTTACCAGATCAAACCATGAGTCCCACACCTCTCGGAGGGATAGTATGAGCGCCGATACGGCTGCGGAACCGGCACGTGAGTCACGGCAGTCGGGACCAGTCGTCGGCTTCTTGCGGTGGCTGGAGAACCTGAGCGACACGCAGTACGCGTACCTGCTGTTGACCCCGGTATTCGTCCTGCTCGGTATCGTGGCCATCTATCCGCTCTTGCGGACGTTCGAGCTGTCACTGTACGCCGTCTCGACCGACCTCTCTAGTGTCCGTTTCGTTGGTCTCGACAACTACGTCGCGCTGTTCACCGGGGAGAAAAATCGGTTCCTCCCCGGCGGGACGACGTTCCTCCCGACCGGGTTCGACGCCGCGAGTCTCCTCGATAGCGCCCTCGTAATCACTCTCATCTTCGCCGTGGCCAGCGTACTGTTCGAGACCCTCATCGGACTGGGACAAGCGCTCGTCTTAGATCAAGACTTCTACGGCCGACGGTGGGTCCGTGCGGCGATTATCATTCCGTGGGCCGTCCCAATCGTCATCCAGGGGATGATGTTCTTCTTGATGTTCGACTCGAACGTCGGGTTCGCAACGCCGATTCTCGCCGACCTCGGAGTAGTGGCACCAACCAACACACTGAACGACACGGTCAGCGCGACGTTCATCATTATCGTCGCCGACATCTGGAAGACCTCGGCGTTCATGGCACTACTCATCCTTGCCGGGCTCCAGAGCATCAATCGCAGCCTGTACGACGTGGCCCGCGTCGCCGGTGCGAGCAAGTGGCAGCAGTTCAGATACATCACACTCCCGCTCATCCTGCCGACCATCGGGGTTGCGGTGTTATTCCGCTCGGTGCAGGCGATGCGCGTGTACGGTATCATCGATACTGTCTCGAGCTGTACCGTCGTCCCCTCACTCTCCTGTATGGTCGTCTCGACGTTCAACACGCACGAAGGAACGTCTGCCGCCATCGCGTTCGTTACGGCGGCCATCATCGGCGTCGTCGTGATGGGAATCATCCTGTGGCAGGGGGAGGACGCGATATAATGTCCAGCGAAACCGACGGCGCGTCAGACGACACCGGACCGCTCGCACGGTGGGCGCGGAATGCGATCCACAACCCACGACGCGTGTATCGAGCGTTGTTCTACGTCGCAATGGCGTTTTTCATGGTCACGACAGTATTCCCGTTCTACTGGTTACTCGTCCTCGCGGTGACGCCGCAAGGGAACCTGCTGTCCGGGAGCTTCCTCCCGACGGTCGACCTGTTCGGCGTCAGGGGCACGTTCCCGCTCCCTGTACCGAAGGGGTTCAATCCGACAGCGTTCGTTACCGTCTTCGAACAGGTTCCGTTCCACCTGTACGTGCTGAATAGCTTCGTACTAGCCGCCACGACGACAGTTATCGTCCTCATCGTCGCGAGCCTCGCAGGCTACGTGTTCGGACGAATCGAGTTCCCCGGGCGCGCGCTGTTGATGCTCGGTATCCTCGCCATCAGTTATTTCCCGCCCGCAGCGTTCGTCATCCCGCTGTTTCAGGCGTTCGCCGGTAACGCTCCGATAACGATACCCTTCATAGGCGTCCCGCTATTCACACCGCCCCGACTGCTGAACACCCCGGGGTCGATGGTCATGCCGTTTAGCGCGCTGTTCCTCCCGCTGTCGATATTCATCCTCACGACCTTCTACGGGCAGATTCCCGACGGGTTGGAGGATGCGGCACGGGTTGAGGGGACGACCCGGCTAGGCGCGCTGTTCCGCGTCATCGTGCCGCTTTCGGCACCCGGCGTGGCGACCGCGGGCGTCCTCACGTTCATCAGCGTCTACAACGAGTACTTCTTCAGCTCGATTATGGCGACTTCACCTGAAGCGTCCAAGTGGTCGCCAATCGTCGGCGGGATTCTCAGCTACCAGACCCAGTACACGACGCAGTACAACCTCATGGCCGCAGCGAGTGTTGTGGGAGTCATCCCCGTCGTCGTCCTCGTCATCATCGCACAGGAACGCATCGTCAGCGGACTGACCGCAGGAGCACTTAAAGAATAACAATGGCACGAGTACGACTCGAACACGTAAGCAAGCACTACGACGACGTAACGGCGGTCGACGACATGAAC
>NZ_JAMYJY010000072.1:0-18623 GCF_024136985.1 Haloferax sp. AB510 | reverse complement strand
GACGCTTCTCCCCGGCGTGACCGTCGGCGAGGGCGCGTTCGTCGCCGCCGGCGCGGACCTCGTGTTGTTCGTCGGCGGCGACGGCACCGCGGCGGACGTGGCCGAGGCGCTCCACGGCACCGACGTACCGATGCTCGGCGTCCCCGCGGGCGTGAAGGTCTACTCCTCCGTCTTCGCCGTCTCGCCCGAAGACGCCGCCCACGTCGTCACCTCGTTCGAGCGGACCGAGGCTCGCGAGGTCATGGACATCGACGAGGACGACTACCGCGAGGGCGAGGTCAGGCCGGAACTCCGGGCGGTCGCGCACGTCCCCATCGCCGAGGACCTCCAGTCGTCGAAACAGACCGGCGGCGGGACCGTCGAGGCGCTCGCCGCGGGCGTCGCCGACGACATCCGCGCGACCGAGGGTGTCACCTACGTCCTCGGCCCCGGAAGCACCGTCGGCGCGGTGAAAACCGAGTTGGGAATCGACGGGTCGCCGCTCGGCGTCGACGTCTACCGCGACGGCGAGGTGCTCGCCCGCGACGCGACCGAGGCCGAGATTCTGGCGAGTCTCGGCGAGGAGAACGTCATCGTCGTCACGCCCATCGGCGGGCAGGGCTTCGTCTTCGGCCGCGGCAACCCCCAACTCTCGCCGGACGTGATTCGCCGCTGCGACGTGTCGGTCGTCGCCTCGCGGTCGAAACTCGACGCGATTCCGGTCCTCCGGGTCGATACCGACGACCCCGGCCTCGACGCCGACCTCCGCGGGTGGACGAAAGTCCGCGTGGGTCGCGTCGAGCGGCGGATGATGAAAATCGAGTGAACGTCGCACGTCAGTCGCGGCCGACTCGGCACGCCAACAGAAAAATCGAGCGAGAGACCGCTCCCGTCGGCCGCCTCGTTAGTCGTCTGCCGGTGCCTGTTGTTTCGTGATGTACTCGACGATTTCGTCCGTTTCGGTCTTGAACTCGTCGAGGTCGGTCTCGTTCCCGTGGAGAACCGTCGAGAAGTACTTCGTGTCGGCGGCGAGATTGACTGCCTCTTTGAGTTCCTCGTCCGTGACGCCGCTCAACCGCGCTTCCTCGGTGTGGAAGTAGATACAGTAGGGACAGCTAGTCGCGGCCGCAACGCCGACACCGATGAGCGCTTTCTCTCTTCCGGACAGTTCGGTGTCTTCCCCTAGATTGAGGTCGCGGAAGAGCCCCCAACTGTGTTCGCTCGCCGGTTCTGCCAAGTCCTCCATCCAACTCGGGACTTGACCGAGCATTCCCTCCATCTCCTGTCGTGTGTCTTTCGATAGCATTTCTTTCCCCGTTACCTCCGCCGTCCCGTCGCTGGGGAGGTACTTACTACGAGGTGTCGGAGAAGTAAAGTTATGAGCCGTCTGAGTAGTTATAATATGTCCGTATCGACGACGTTCCGGGGAAATTCGGGGTTAATACGCCGGTCTACGGGACGATTCTCTCTCCTCGTCCCGCCCGCTCGACGTGGATGATTTAATATTTGGGATCATGTGCAATGAGAACCACTACCCATTATTCATAGAGGGTGTAATATAGTGAGGTTTAAGGTCATTGGAGGGGTTCTGACTACCATGGAAACCCGGAAAGTCCAGCGTCTCGGTCCCTCCACGCTGGCGATGACGCTTCCAGCGGAGTGGGCCAAGGAACACAACGTCGAGAAGGGCGACGAAGTGACCATTCGGACGAGCGGGAAGGGCACGCTGACCGTTCTCCCCGAATCGGTCAACACGGAGGACTCGAAGGCGACGATTCGCGCGGACAATCTGAATGCAGAGGCGCTCGAACGCGCCATCGTGGCGCAGTACGTCCTCGGGCGGCGCGTCATCCACATCGAAAAGAGCGAAGGCGCGCTCGATTCGGACCACATCAACGCCGTCTACAAGGCCGAGACTCAGCTCATGGGCCTCGGCGTCATCGAGGAGACGCCCGAGCGAATCGCGATTCGCTGTTCGGTCGACGCGGAGGACTTCACCCTCGACAACCTGCTCGAACGCCTCGAAAACACGGGGAGCACGATGCGCGGCGAGGCCGTCAAGGCGCTCGCCCACGGCAACCCCGACCTCGCCCAGCGGGCGCTCAACCGCGAGCGACAGGCGAACAAGATTTTCGTCCTCCTGCTCCGACTCATCTTCACGTCCTACCAGAACCCCAACCTCGCGCGGGCGGTCGGCCTCGACTCCGGCTTCCCGCTCATCGGCTACCGTTCGGTGGCGAAGAACCTCGAACTGACCGCCGACAACGCCGAGGACATCGCCAACATCGTCATGGACGCCGAGGGACACACCATCGACGTCGACCAGTCGACGATGCGGCGCATCCGCGAGTTCACGGACCACGTCGACGAGATTACGACGACCGCGGTGCGGGCCGTCGTCGAGCGCGACTACGACCTCACAATCGAGTGCCGAGAGCTGTTCCGTGAGATAAGCGACCGCGAGCGCGACATCCTCAACGACCTCCCGGAGATGGAAAACCAGAAGCTCCTCCAGATTCGCGAGGTGCTCGTGAGCCTCCAGCAGACCGCGCAGTACGCGATGCGGAACGCCGAAATCGCGTCGAACCTCGCGCTCAACGAGGAATCGGACCACGTCACGATAGACTGAGGACCCGAGAGAAACTGTGGGCGGCAGGGCGGCGGCACGCCGTCGTACCGTCGCGCTCAGTCGGCGATGACTTCCATCGCCTCGCTGTTCTCGGTCTCGGACGACTCTTTTTCACCCGTCAGCGGGTTGCGGCTGGCGATGCGGCAGTCGAACGCCGGATGCTCGCCGAAGTGCCGGAGTATCATGTGACGCCGCGACCCCGTGATGCCGGTTCGGCCGATGTCCTCGGCGGTAAAGCGCTCGGGTAGGCGGTCGTACAGTCGACGCAGTTCGTCGAAACTGGTGAACACCTTCGCGTTGCCAGTGGAGTCCGCACCACGGCGGGAGACGACATAGCTTCCGTCCCGCCGGTACTCACCGGCCGTGCGGAAGAACTCTCGTTTCTCGGTCAGCGCCGAGCCGATAGCCTCCTGCAGGTCGGCAGCGGCGTCTCGGGACAGTTCACAGGACTGGTCGCCAAAGGAGACGACGATGGTTTCGTCGTCGCTCTCGACGGACACAGGGTTCTCATTACGGGAGAAGAACTCGATCAGGAGCGTGGGTACTCCGTGTCATATCATCGAATATCTCGTCCGACGGTAAAGGGTTGTCGGCTGAGTCAGGAATCACCGAGGATTTCTCGGCGAATCGGGGCGGTCACACGAGGGTTCGACTCCCTCGTCCGCCGCGGGACTGAACGCGGCCGCTACAGGAGGCCGTCGTCGGTCGTGGTGGTCCCGCCGTCTGACGACGTGGTTGTCGTAGTCGTCGTTGTTGTCGTAGCGGTCGTTGTCGTCTCGGTTGTCGTCGTTGTCGCCGTCGCGGTGTCTGTCGACGTCTCAGTTGCAGTCGCGGTCGAGGTGGTCGTCGCAGTTTCCGTGGCCGTCTCGGTCGCCGTCGCCGTCGTCTCGGTCGCCGTCTCGTTCCCCGCCGACGCCGCCTTGTTCCCGAAGATGTCCGTCTCGAACGTCTTTTCGTAGGTCAGCGGGTCGAGCGGAACGCGGAGGGTCGTGCCGCCGGCGTCGAGGTTCGCGTAGAAGTCGATGCGCAGGTCGGTCGTCTGGTCGCGTTCGAGGTGCGAGACCCACCACTCGTCGAGTTTGTCGTTCTGAATGTAGGTCGTCGCCTCGATGGTCTCGGTCGACTGCGGGGGGATGACGTACTCGGAGTTCGTCGTCCCCTCGCCCACGTCCACGTCGTTCATGGAGATATCGTAGCCGAGTTCGGAGACCGCAATCGGGTACGGCTTGGGGTTGTGGACGACGAACGTGAGTTCGAGCGCCGTGCGCTCGCCCGTGGACTCGCCCCACTCGGCGCTCGTCTCGTTGACGTACAACACGGGGTCCGAGACGACCGGCGAGTCCGCGTCTATCTCGCGGGTCTCCGTGGAGTTGAACGCCGACAGCAGGTCGGTGTCGATGCTCCGGGTTATCTCGGGCGCTTCGAAGGTCCGCCCGAGCGTCTCCGAGGAGACGTTGGCGTCCACGACGAGGTCGGTGTGTTCGCCGTTCTGGATGTGTGAGACCCACCACTCGGGGATGCGCTCGTTTTCGAGCGTCGTCCGGAGCGGGACCGCCGTGGTCCCCCGCCCGATAGCGACGCCTTCCTTCTCGCCCGTCGCCATCTGAATCCCGTTCATCTCGACGCCGTAGTCGACTTCGAGGCCCGAGAGGTTCGCCGAAATCGGGTTGGGGTTCGAGACGTACAGGTCGGTCTCGATGACCGTCTCCGTCTCGTTGACCCCGGCGAACCGGTTGTCGACCCGGTCAACGCTCGGCGCGCCGATGACGCCGGTCGCGTACGCCCCGCCGACGCCGGCCGCGACGAGCACCAGCGTGACGAGTGCGATACGGAGTTTTCCGCCGAACAACGCGGATGTCAGTCCCATCGTTGTGGACACACGAGACTGGTGGTACATATGTCGAACGGCCGAGCGCGAGACTGGTCCGTGGGGCCACACCGCACGCCAGGGCCCCGTCACGTCACCCCACGACAGGCGGTGTCGAATGAACTAAGTGCGCACCCGCGAAGGTCGGAAACATGGAAACCAAGACGGTGCAATCCGACAAGTCCATCGGCTTTGCGGCGTTGTTCGGCGTGCTCACGCTCGTCGGCGCAGGGCTGATGGTCGCCGGACCGGACCAGTTGACGAAGGCGCTCGGATTTATGGTAGCGATTATCGCGGCCTCGCTGGCCGTCTGCGGTGCGCATCTGTTCCAGTAGCTATCAACGTTGAGGAACACGGGTAACCGTTAATAACGCCCATTCCCTAGACGGCCCGAGGATGACTGAGTACACCGACGAGGAACAACGCATTCTCGCCTATCTCCGCGACAGCGTCAGCCGCGGCGAGGGCTACTTCCGGGCGAAGAACATCGCCGAAGCCATCGGTCTCACCGCGAAGCAGGTCGGGTCCCGTCTGCCGCGGCTGGCCGAGAAGTCCGAGGACGTCGAAATCGAGAAGTGGGGGCGCGCCCGCTCGACGACGTGGCGCGTCACCCGAAGCTGAGGCGATTCCACGGCTTTTTACTGTGGAGGTGTGATGGTATCCCATGACCGTCCGCGTGAAACGAACCTTCGAGTTCGACGCTCCCGGCGAGCGCGTCTGGGAGTTTATCGCCGACCCGGCCAAGCGAGCGGAGGCTATCAGCGTCGTCGACCGCTTCGACGTGGCCGACGACGGACGCCACGCGACGTGGTACCTCGAACTGCCGATTCCGCTCATCCGCTCGACGGTGACCGTCGAGACCGAAGACATCGAAGTCGACGAGCCGACGCACGTCAAGTTCGTCGGCAAGTCACGGGTGATGCGGGTGACGGGCGAACACACCATCGAAGAGCGCGACGGCGGCAGCCGCCTCGTCAACGAGTTCACCGTCGACGGCCGGTTGCCGGGTGTAGAGGCGTTCTTCGAGCGCAATCTCGACCGCGAACTCGACAACCTCGAATCGGCGCTCCGGCGCGAGTTCGAAGCGACCGCCTGAGGCCGAAGACGACCGCTCACTCACGATGAGTCCGGAGCGACGAACCCCAAGAACCGTGGGCTCACGGGGCGTGGGAACCCGTGTTGCGGTGGGTTTATACATCGCGGCTCCTAAGCGAAAGTCGCCGACGCAATAGGCGCTTTTCTCGCCAGTCGTCGGCGACTCCACATCCGCCGCACCCGCCGCAACGTTTCGGGGTCCGTTGCGGCATCAGAAACGACGTGGCCACGTCGTTTCGCGCCCCCAAGCCCGGTGGGGGTGCACTCCCCTCGTCTCACTTCGCCAACTGGTGACACGAGATTCGGCGGGAGGCGAATTCGCCTCCGCCTTTTGACGACCGCTTCGTTCCGAGCCACGGCGCTGTCGGTCGCCGATACCGGTCGCGTTTCGGAGCGCACGCTTCTTTCCTCCGGGGGCCGTGGAGACACCATGACCGAGACGATTCGAGGCGACGTGCTGCACGCCATCCCGCCGGACGAACTCGACGAGGAGGACCTGTCGCCCGAACTCCGGGCGCTGGCCGACTCCCGCCACGTGCTCGTCGTCCGGAAGGGCGGTCACCCCTCGATACTCGACCTCATCTGGGCGTTCGTCCGCCGCGACCCCATCGAGGCGGTGACCGTCGTGACCGACCGCCACGTCGACGAGGACGAGGAGGTGACGCTGACCGTCGAGGAGACAGACATGCCCGGCGTCTACGTTACGGCGGCCGCTCACCGTGAGGAAGCGTCTGCGGACGACGGGTGAAACGACGGAACGAAAAGGTGGGACAGATGCGGGGCCGCGGTGGGTGACCGACCTTACTCGTCTTCTTTGGTCTTGATGTCCGCGGAGAGGCCCTGCGCCATGCGAATCTCCTTTGAGTTGTTGAGCGTCCACGCGGTGCGCTCGGTGACGGCCTCGATGATTTCGCGGGCCGAGGGGTAGCCGTTGCCGGACTTCTTCACGCCGCCGAACGGGAGATGGACCTCCGCGCCGATACACGGGAGGTTCCCGTAGGCGAGGCCGACCTCGGCGTGGTCGCGGAAGTAGTTGATCTGGCGGTAGTCCTCGGAGATGACGGCACCGGCCAGCCCGTAGTCGGTGTCGTTCTGAATCTCGACGGCGTCCTCGATGTCGCCCGAGTACTTCAGCAGGGCGACGTGGGGACCGAAGACCTCCTCGTGGGTACAGCGGAGGTCGTCGTGGGGGTCCGCCTCGTAGACGAACGGCCCGACCCAGTTGCCCTCCTCGTGGCCCTCGGGAATCTCGTCGGCGTCGAGTTCGGTGCGGTCGACGAGGACGTTCACGCCCTCCTTCTCCGCGAGTTCGTTGTACTTCGTGACCTTCTCCTTGTGGCCCTCCTCGATGAGGGGGCCCATGAACGTGTCCTCGCGGAGCGGGTCGCCCACGGAGACGTTCTTCGCGTTCTCGACGAAGCGTTCCTTGAACTCGTCGTACACGTCCTCGTGGACGACGATGCGCTCGGAGGAGACACACCGCTGGCCGGTGGTCTTGAACGACGACATCGTCGCGGAGTGGACCGCGATGTCGAGGTCCGCCTTCTCGGTGATGACGACGTTGTTCTTGCCGCCCATCTCACACGCGGCGAGCTTGCCGGGCTGTTGGGCCACCTTGCTCGCGACCTCGTGGCCGACCTCTGCGGAGCCGGTGAACAGCACGGAGTCGACGCGCTCGTCGTCGACGATGCTCGCGCCGGCGTCGCCGAAGCCCTGTACCATGTTGAACACGCCGTCGGGGATGCCGGCGTCCTCGAACATCTCGGCGATGATCTGGCCGCACCACGGCGTCTGCTCGGCGGGCTTCCAGACGACGGTGTTGCCCTCGACGAGCGCGACGGCCATGTGCCAGAAGGGGATGGCGACCGGGAAGTTCCACGGGGTGATACAGCCGACGACGCCGCGCGGTTTGCGGCGCATATAGGCGTCCTTCGCGGGAATCTCGGAGGGAATCACGTCGCCTTTGGGGTGGCGGGCGTCGCCCGCGGCCCACTCGACCATGTGGTACGCCTCGATGACGTCGGCGCGACCCTCGGAAATCTCCTTACCGCACTCCTTGGTGACGACCTCCGCGAGTTCCTCGGTGCGGTCGCGCAGTTCGTGGTAGATGTCCCAGAGATACTCCGCGCGGTCGATGTGCGAGAGTTCGCGCCACTCCTCGTAGGCTTCGTCGGCCGCGGCGGCCGCGGCGTCGATGTCCTCGGGCGTGCCGCGTCGGAACGTCCCCAGCGACTCGCCCGTCGCGGGATTCGTGCTCTCGAACGTCTCGTCGCCGGTTCCGTCCGTCCACTCGCCGTCGATATAGTGCCGATATTCGTCCTGCGCCATATGACTCTAGCGTCACAACTAGGATTAATAACCCCGGACCCTCCCATGGAAGGGATGTCCCCGGGTCGACGCGTCAACACACTCCCGAGTGACCACAGACAACATCTTACGTAGCGGCGTATTACCCGGTGTATGAGCGAGCGCATGTCAGGTGAAGGTACACGCCTCACGCTCGACCTGTGGCATCCGAACTGCTGGGCGATAGAATCGACGAGCGAGTACGACGGCGGCATCCTCGCACACGCCATCTACGACGCCCCCACCGCGGGCGTTGAGCGGTCGAACGGACTGTTCACCGCCTACGGCGAGTCGCTCGACGAGGTCGAAACGCTCCTTGACGTCATCGCCGACTCGGACCTCACCGGCGAAGTGTTGGAACTGCAAGAGCGGTTCGACTCCCGCGGGAAGCACGTCGCACCCGGCTCGGTCGCCCGCGAGTTCTTCTTGGAGTACGACCCGAGCGACATGATGTGTCCGGAGCTACTCAAGCAGGGCTTCGTCCACAGCGCCCCCACGCAGATAGAAAACGGCCGAGAGCGGTGGGAAGTCTGGTTCGCGGGCGCGAGAGAAGAGATTCAGCCTCGCATCGAGACCGTCATGGACGAGACCGGTGCCGAGATTCGCGTCGCCTCCATCTCCACGTCGGAGGGTGCGGAGCCGGAGCGCAGTCGGCGACTCGACACGCTCACCCGGAGCCAGCGGCAGGCGTTCGAACTCGCGCGCGAAGAGGGGTACTACCGCTGGCCCCGCGAGGTTTCCACCCGCGAACTCGCCGCCAAGATGGACATCTCGAAGACGACGCTGCTCGAACACCTCCGAAAGGCGGAATCGAAACTGCTCGACCCGCAGTAGCGCGGGGCGAGCCGGGGGGCCTGTCCCGACTCAGATACCGGCGACGGCGCGAAGCGCGAACAGCGCGTTCGATTTCCGCTCGCGGACGCGCCGGTAGAAGTAAGAGAACCACTTGTCGCCGTAGGGCACGTACTGCCACATCTCGATGTCGGCGTCGGCGAGGTCGCGCTGGCCGTCCTCGCGCACGCCCATGAGCATCTGTACCTCGTAGGGGGTCCCGTACTGCTCGTGGAGGTGTCGGGCGTGCGCGATCATGTGCGGGTCGTGACTGCCGACCGCGACGCCGTCGTCGAACTCGGTGAACATGTATTCGAGGAGGTCCTCGTACACCTCGTCCACCTTCGACTTCTCCTTGTACGCGATGGACGCGGGCTCGTTGTACGCGCCCTTGACGAGGCGGACCTTCCCGGGCACCTCGGCGAGGCGTTCGAGGTCCTCGCGCGTGCGTTTCAGGTTCGCCTGTACGCAGACGCCGACGTTCCCGCCCGTCCGGTGACCCAAGTCGTCGACGGCGTCGAGGGTCACGTCGGTCGTCTCGTGATCCTCCATGTCGACCCAGACGAACACCCCCTCGGCGTCCGCGGCGTCGACGATGCGGTCGAGGTTCTCCCGGAAGACGCGGTCGCCGATGTCGAGGCCGATCTGTGAGGGTTTCACCGAGACACAACCGTCGAGGTTCGTCGCGCCGAGTTGGCGGACGAGGTCGATGTACGCGTCGGCGTCGGCGTCGGCATCGGCTCGGTCGGTGTAATGCTCGCCGAGTAGGTTCAGTATCCCCGCGATGCCGTCGCGGTTCAGCGACTCGACGTGCGAGACCGCCCCGTCGGCCGTCTCACCCGCCACGAAGTTGTTCGCGATGGGGGGTATCATATCCCGCTATTGTGAGACACATACCCTAAAGAGAGACCCTACCAAATCATTCTGAAAAATATTACTGAAATAATCTCCGGACGCTCGTTTCGTCCGACGGGTTTCGGGCTCCCGACCATGGACGGTTACAGGTATATTTACGATAATTGGAGAGCATAGCTTGTTATGTCACCACACGACATGGACCGCAGAACGCTGCTGAAGCTGTCGGGACTCTCACTTGTCGGGGCGACCGCCGGTTGTCTCGAAGGCGAAGACGAGGACACGACCACGGCCACGACGACTGAGGAGAGTGGCGGTGGCGGCGGCGAGGAGACCACGACGACCGAAGAGAGCGGCGGTGGCGAGTCGTCGTACACCATCGGCATGGTCGACTCGCTCACTGGGTCGCTCGCGCCCTACGGCGAGCGCAACACCCGCGGTCGCGAACTCGCGCTCGCCGCCATCAACGATGTCGGCATCGGCTCCGAGGGTGGGTCGCTGAGAATCTCCGTCGAGGACGACGAGAGTACGAACCAGGGCGGGGTCAACGGCGCGCAGAAGCTCGTCAACCAAGACGGCGTGCCGCTCCTCATCGGCTCCGTCGGCTCGGGCGTCTCCATCGCCATCCACGACAGCGTCACCAACGACGCCGGCGTCGTCCAGATCAGCCAGAACAGCACGAGCCCCGAACTCACGTCGCGGCCGGACCTGCTCCGCATGAGCCCCTCGGGGGCCGCGAAGGGGCAAGCGCTCGCCAATCTCGTCAACGACGACGGCCACGACACCGTCGCCGTCACGTGGATCAACAACGACTACGGGACGGGCCTCTCGGACGTGTTCGCCGAGACGTTCGAGTCCGACCTCGGCGGCACCGTCGCCTACAACGAGCCCCACGACCAGGGGCAGTCGTCGTACAGCGGCATCCTCACCGAGATGGCCTCGACGGACGCCTCCGCGTGGGTGTTCATCACGTACGCCAACGAGTACACCGTTATGGTCAACGAGGGGTTCGACCAGGGCTACAACACCGCTGTGGACTACTACGGTGCGGAGTCCACCGTCGCCGACTCTATCATCGAAAACACCCCCGCGGGCAGTATGGACGGGATGAAGGGTATCACCGAGAGCGCCCCGCAGGACCAGGAGAACTACCAAAACTTCGTCTCCGCGTTCGAGGAGAACTACGACGCGACGCCGACGGTCTGGTCGGCCTACGCCTACGACGCCGTCACCGTCGCGGCGCTCGCCATCGAGGCGGCCGACGAGTTCTCCGGCGAGGCGCTCGCGTCCGTCGTCCGCGACGTGACCCGCCCCGAGGGCGAGGAGGTCTTCACCTTCGAGGAGGCCGCGGCCGTGCTGCGCGACGGCGGTTCGCCGAGCGACATCAACTATCAGGGCGTCAGCGGTCCGGTCGACCTCGACGAGAACGGCGACCCGCCGGGCTACTACCAGATTTACAGCGTCCAAGACCACGAGTACGTGTTCGGCGACTACATCACGAGCTAACCATGCACGCACGGAACGGACGCCGACCGACCGACTGGAGGGTTCCGGAGCCGTGATACCGCTCCAAATCAGCCCCTTCCAGTACGTCGCAAACGGCGTGGTGTTTTCGAGCATCATCGTCCTCGCGGCCATCGGGCTGTCGCTCGTCTACAGCATCGCGGACTTCGCGAACTTCGCCCACGGCGACCTCATGACCGTGGGGGCGTTCTCCGCGCTGTTCTCGGTCGGCTTCCTCCGACCGATGCTGGGCGACGCGGGGGTGTTCGGCCTGCCGCTTTGGTTCTTCCTCGCCCTCGCGTTCGGCATGGGCGCGGCGGCGGTCATCTCCGTCATCACCGACCGCGTCATCTACCAACCGGTGAAGGGGTCCGACTCCATCGGCCTGCTCATCTCCAGTATCGGGGTCGCGCTCGTCTATCGCGCGCTCGTCTTCCTGTCGTTCGGGACCGAGGCCGAGCGCTACGGCGTCCCCAGACAGGGACCGATTCCGTGGGTCCGCGAGACGCTCGGTATCGCGGTCACCCCGCGCAACCTCGTCGTCGTGGCGCTCACTATCGTGCTCGTGACGGCGCTGCACCTGACGCTGACGCGGACGACCCTCGGCCGGAAGATGCGTGCGACCGCCGACAACGCGGACCTCGCGCGGGTCAGCGGGATTCGGACCAGCGAGGTCATCTTCGCCATGTGGCTCATCGGCGGCGCGCTCGCCGCGGCCGGCGGCGTCTTCCTCGGACTGGAGGAACTCGTCCGCCCGCGCATGGGCTTCGACATCCTGCTCATCGTCTTCGCCGCAGTCATCCTCGGCGGCATCGGCTCCGTCTACGGCGCGATGCTCGGCGGCCTCGTCATCGGGATGGTCCACGAACTGGTTCCGCTGTTCTACCAGTGGGGTATCAGCCCGGTCGGCTCGCGGTACGCCGCGGCCGTCGCGTTCGTCATCATGGTCGCCATCCTGCTCGTTCGCCCGAGCGGAATCGCGGGTGATAGCGGATGAGCGCCGTGTCCACGTGGGTGAGCGAGACGCTCGTCCGCGACCCGACCGAGCGGCGCATCTTCGCAGTGCTCGGACTCATCACGGTGCTACTCGTCGTCGGCGTCCTCACCGGCGTCATCGGACCGCGGTTCCTCCTGTTCCAAATCGCGCTCGTCGGGATGTACGCCCTGCTCTCGCTCGGACTCAACGTCCAGTGGGGCTACGCCGGGCTCATCAACTTCTCCGTCGCCGCGTTCTGGGGTATCGGAGCCTACTGTGCCGCGCTGTTGACCGCACCGAACTCCCCGCTCGGACTCGGACTCCACCCGGTGTTCGGGTTCCTCGCGGCAATCGTCGTGAGCGCGTTCATCGCGGTGCTCATCGGCATCCCGACGCTGCGCCTGCGCGAGGACTACCTCGCCATCGCCAGCCTCGGACTGGCCGAGGTTATCCGCGCCATCATCCTCAACGAGCGCCAGTGGACCGCCGGTTCGAGCGGTATCAGCGGTATCCCGAACCTCATGTCGTGGCTCCCGCTGACAGACGCCGCGACGACGGCCGCAATCGTGGTCGTCCTCATCGCTGTCGTCTACCTGTTCCTCCGGCGCGTCCACCGGTCGCCGTGGGGGCGCGTCCTCCGGACCATCCGGTCCGACGAGGACCTCGCCAAGGCGCTCGGGAAGGACACCTACCGGTTCAAGATGCAGGCGTTCGTCATCGGCTCGGTCATCATGGCCATCGCCGGGGCGTTCTACGCCCACCTGAACCTCTACATCGACCCCTCGGACCTCGTCCCCCTGACGACGTTCTACATCTGGATCGCCGTCATCCTCGGCGGGACCGGGTCGAACCGCGGGGCGGTCGTCGGCGCGGCCGTCGTCATCGCCATCCGCGAGGGGACCCGCTTCCTCAACGACATCGGGTTCATCCAGACGCTCGGCATCGACTTGGCTCCGCTGCGACTGCTGTTCGTCGGTGGGCTCATCATCCTCATCATGCGCTTCCGGCAGGACGGACTCCTTCCACCGAAGGACGAACTCATCTGGCCGGCGGCGCGCGACGGAAGCGGTGCCGGCGGCGCGTCTCCCTCCGGTGCCGCCTCCGACGGCGGGACCTCCTCGAACGGGGGTGACGACCGATGAACGACGACGCGTACGAGGGCGCGCGCCTCGGCAAGGGCGACGTCGTCCTGAAGACGACCGACTTGGAGAAGGCGTTCGGCGGCCTCGTCGCCACTGACGGCGTCTCCATCGAGGTCGACCGCGGGACCATCACCGGAATGATCGGGCCGAACGGCGCGGGGAAGTCCACGCTGTTCAACCTCATCTCCGGCTTCTACGAGAACGACGCCGGCCACGTCACCGTCAACGGGGAGGACGTGACCGACCTCGAACCGCACGAGCGCGCCCGAAAGGGACTCGTTCGGACCTTCCAGACGCCCCGGCGGCTGGAGGGGATGTCCGTCCGCGAGGCGATGCTCGTCGGCCCCGGGCCGCAGAAAGGCGAGTCGATCTTCTCGCTTTTCTTCTCCGGCTCCGACGTGACCGAAGAGGAGCGGGCGAACATCGAACAGACGCGCGAGTTGCTCGAACGGTTCGAGATCGGGCACCTCATCGACCAGCCGTCGACCGACCTCTCCGGCGGGCAGATGAAGCTCGTCGAGCTCGCGCGGGCGTTCACGACGGACCCCGACATCCTGCTCTTGGACGAGCCGGTCGCCGGCGTCAACCCGACGCTCGCAAACGACATCAAGCGGTTCATCCGCGAACTCAACGAGGAGGGCCAGACCTTCCTCATCATCGAACACGACATGCCGTTCATCATGGACCTCGCAGACCCCATCATCGTTCTCGACCAAGGGAAGGTGCTCATGGAGGGCTCGCCGGACGAAGTCCGCTCCGACGACCGCGTCATCGAGGCGTACCTCGGGGGGGCCGGCCCATGACCAACCGCGCACTCAACGTCTCGGGCGTCGACAGCGGCTACGGCGAGGTGCAGGTCCTCCGCGACCTGACGCTCCACCTCGAATCGGACGAAATCGTCTGTATCATCGGGCCGAACGGCGCGGGGAAGTCGACCGTCCTCAAGACGGTGTTCGGCCTCCTCAAGCCGTGGACCGGCTCGGTCGAACTGAGTGGGCAGGACATCACCGGCGAGGAGCCGGAAGACCTCGTCCGCGTCGGGATGGGCTACGTCCCGCAGGTGGACAACGTCTTTTCCTCTCTCACCATCGACGAGAACCTCAAGATGGGTGGCGTCGCCCGCTCCGAGGGCCTACAGGCCAGAATCGACGAACTGTACGACCAGTTCACGATTCTCGACGAGAAGCGCTCGGCGAAGGCGCGGACGCTCTCGGGCGGCCAGCGGCAGGTGCTCGCGTTCGCCCGCGCGCTCGTGATGGAGCCCGAGGTGCTTCTCATCGACGAGCCCTCGGCGGGCCTCGCGCCCAACATCGTCCAGTCGGTGTTCGAGGACGTGAAGAAGGTGAACGAACTCGGGACCGCGGTCCTGATGGTCGAGCAGAACGCCCGCGAGGGGCTCGGCATCTCCGACCGCGGCTACGTCCTCGACCAGGGGACCGTCGCCTACGAGGGCGACGCCGACGGCCTCCTCGACGACCCCGAAGTCTCGCGGCTCTACATGGGCGGCGCGGACTACGAGGGCGTCGAGGGCGAGTAACTCGCGAGCCGCGGGCGCGACCCGCGGCCGAACTCCCCCAGAACCGCGTTCCGCCCGCAGCCCCTCGCCGTTGTCGGCGAGATGGGGTTCCAATCGGGCGGAATTTGGGACATCGCTTATTCTTCGGGTGGCCCGACCACTGGTATGCGACTCACGAGACGACGTGCCCTCGCCGCTGTGATCGGACTCGGGCTGCTCGCCGGCTGTACGGATGGCGACCAGACGGAGATGCCGAGCGAGGAGACGGAGTCGCCCCCGACCGAAACCGCGGCGTCGTCTCCGAGTTCAACGGCGACACCAACACCGACACCGACACCGACAGCGTCGCCGACGCCGACGAGCGAGTCACCGGGTTCGACGACTGAGCCGGCGTCAGGCGATGCGTCCGGCTCGCTCGTCGTCATGGAGGGCGTCGCCTTCTCACCGATGCGGCTCTCGGTCGAGCCGGGGACGACGGTCGCGTGGGAAAACGGAGAGGCGCTTCAACACAACGTCCGCGCGGCGACCTTCGACGACGCGGCGACCGACTGGTCGTTTCAGTCTGAGACGGTCGGTCGCGACGGGCGGGTCACCTACCGCTTCGACGACCCCGGCGTCTACCAGTACGACTGCGGCATCCACGGCTCGACGGCGATGTGTGGGGTCGTCGTGGTCGGCGACGCGAGCTACGACGGGACGCTCCCCTGCGAGTGAGTCGGGTCGGCGCGGCGGCCGCGGAACCGAACCGAGGACTCACGCCGCGTGCTTTTCTATCTCGCCTTTGAGTGACGCGGCGTCGAAGTCGTGGTCGGGCCGGATGTTGACGAAGTCGAGGAAGTCGACGGCGTCCAAGAGCGCTTCCACCTCGTAGGAGTCGAGCGCCGCGGCGACGGCCTTCTTGGGGCCGACGAGCGGTTCGAGCGCCGCCAGCCCGCAGGCGAGGTCGTACGCGCGGGCGTCGCGCATCCCCTCGTCGTTGACGTTCGTCGCGTCGATGAAGTAGATGCCGTCCTCGCGGACGAGGACGTTCTCGGCTCTGAGGTCGCCGTGGGCGAGGTGGTTGTCGTGCATCTCCGAGAGCGCCGCGAACAACTCGGGCGCGAGCCGTTCGACTTCCTCCCGCGGGGCGGTGTCGAGGGTGTGGAAGTTCGGCAGGTATTCGAGGACGAGCACGCCGAGGCCGTCCACCTCGAACGCCTCGACCGGCGCGGGCGCTTGCAGGCCGATGTTCCGGAGTCGCTTCGTCGCTTCGAGTTCGTGTTCGGCCATCTCCAGCGGCGTCCCGAAATGACCGAAAAAACCCTCCGTCCCGCTGGAGAACGCGCCGAGGTTCCGCCCGGTCGTGAACACGGCGTGGACGAGCGAGTTCTGTTTGGAGATGACTTTCACGAACCACTCGTCGTCGACGACCATCGGGGTCGAAAGCCAGTTGTCCGCCTCGAGAAATCGGATGTGGAGGGTGTCGCGGTCGTATCGCCGGGCGAGTTCGCGGGCGACCGTCTCCAGACGCGGCCACCCGAGGCGGCCGCGGACGAGCCGACGGAGGTCCATGCACCCCCGTAAGACGAGGGGCGGCTTAACCTCGTGGGCCTACGCCGATTCCTGTCGGACGGTCAACACGGGTGCGTCGGAGCCGCGGACGACCCGCTCGGCGACGCTGCCGATGAGATAGCGGTCGATGCCGCTGCGGCCGTGGGTGCCCATCACGACGAGGTCGATGTCCCGCTCGTCGGCGTGGCGGATAATCTCGCTCGCGGGAGTTCCCTCGGTGACGACGGTTTCGACCTCGACACCGGCCTTGCGGGCCCTCTCGGCGACGCGGTCTAACACCTGCTTGCCGCTTTCGAGAAGCGCCTCGCGGACCCGTTCGAGCGAGAGTGCAGGCGCGGCGTAGCCGACCTCGCGCACGTCGGCGACGTAGAGCGCCACGAGCGTCGCGTCGTAGGTGCGGGCGTGCTCGATGGCGTGGTCCAAGGCAGCGTCCGCGCAGTCACTTCCATCGGTCGGAAAGAGGATGCGAGAGTACATACGAGAACGTCGGACCGCGGCGCAAAAAGACTCGGACGCCTATTCCCACGCGGTGGGAGCGGACGAGCCGGGAATGGTCGGCCCGAAAGTGGTCGGCCGCCCCCGCTTCGCCGCCCGCAACGGCCAAATCCTTCATGGTCGTTCGATTAGTTTATGTCCGGCACGGCGATAGTTGGTCGCATGGACTTCGACATCCCGGCCGAACACCGGATGATTCGTGACACCGTCCGTGAGTTCTGCGAGGAAGAAATCGCGCCCATCGCGCAGGACATCGAGGACGAACACCGGTTCCCCGCAGAGATATTCGACCAGTTGGCCGAGTTGGACGTGATGGGCGTCCCCATCGACGAGGAGTACGGCGGTCTCGGTGGCGACCAGCTGATGTACGCTCTCGTCGTGGAGGAACTCGGTCGCGTCTCGGGCGGAATCGGCCTGTCGTACGCCGCCCACGTCAGCCTCGCGTCGAAGCCCATCGAGCTGTTCGGCACCGACGAGCAGAAGGAACGCTGGCTCACGCCGCTGGCGACCGGCGAGTACCTCGGCGGCTGGGCGCTGACCGAACCCGGTTCCGGAAGCGACGCCAGCGACATGGACACCGTCGCAGAGCGGGACGGCGACGGCTACGTCATCAACGGAACGAAGCAGTTCATCACGAACGCGAGCGTCGCCGGCTCCGTCCTCGTGAAGGCCGTCACGGACCCCGGCGCGGGCTACGACGGCATCTCGACGTTCATCGTCGACCCGGAGAACGATGACGGCTTCGAGGTGACGACCGAGTGGGACAAGATGGGCCTCAACTGCTCGCCGACCTGCGAGCTCTCCTTCGACGACTGCTGGGTGCCGGAAGACCGACTCCTCGGCGAGGAGGGCGAGGGCTGGAAGCAGACCATGAAGACGCTCGACGGCGGCCGCATCTCCATCGCGGCGCTCTCGGTGGGACTCGCCGAGGGCGCGTACGGTCACGCCAAAGCGTACGCGAAACAGCGCGAGCAGTTCGACCAGCCGATTTCGAAGTTCGACGCCATCCGCGACAAACTCGTCTCGATGCACCGCAAGACCGAGCGCGCGCGACTGCTCACCCACAAGGCGGCGACGCGGTACGACGCCGGCGAGCGGGTCAGCCGGGAGTCCGCGCTGGCGAAACTCGACGCCTCGGAGGCCGCCCGCGAGGTCGCTGAGGACGCGGTGCAGGTGCTCGGCGGCTACGGATACACGACCGACTTCGCTCCCCAGCGGTTCTACCGCGACGCGAAGCTCATGGAAATCGGCGAGGGGACGAGCGAGATTCAACACCTCATCATCGGCCGCGAACTCGGCCTCTGAGGGCGCTCGAGGTGGGCTGAGGCTCAGTCCGACTCGGCCATCGCCGACAGCCGGGCGACGTACGAGAAGCTGCGGACGTGGTCTTCTTCGGTCGGTGCGTCCTCGAAGTCCGAGGGGACGGTAAAAGAGACGACGCGCTCGCGAATCGCGTCGTGGGCTCCGTCGCCGATCCAGCCGATGTCGCGGTAGTACGACGCCATCTCCAGCGCGCCGCGGCCGCCCAATCGTTCGACGAGGTGGACGCACCATTCGAGAAGCACCCGCTCGGCCCGCGGGGTCCGCGGAATTTCGTCGAGAAACGGCTCGCCGTCCGACGTGACCGCCGCGGTCGTCGCGAGGAGGCGCTCGTGGGCAACGTCGCTCCACGTCCGGTTCGTCGGCGCGTCGACCCAGTCGAACGACCGGTCGCTGGTGTCCCGACGGGGCCCGGGTCCGCTCGGGTCTTCGACGACGTTGGGACGACGTGACTCGCGCGGCATCTATCTTTCTTCGAGGAGAGAATTTCGCCGTTTACGGCGGGAGTGAACCCGGCA
>NZ_JAMYJY010000071.1:0-19029 GCF_024136985.1 Haloferax sp. AB510 | reverse complement strand
CGGCCGCGAGGAGCGCCATCGCGCCGCCGAACGAGAAGCCGAACAGACCCACGCGGTCGTAGCGCTCCGCGGCCCACTCGACCGCTCGGAGGGTGTCGGCGCGCTCGCCGTAGCCCTCGTCCCACGGGCCGTAATCGAAGCGGAGGCAGTCCGCGCCGCGGGCGGTGAGCGCGTCGCTGACGGCGACGAGGCGGGCGTCACCGCGGTGGCCTTGGTGCTGCGGATGGGGCGGGCAGGCGACGACGACCGTGTCGACTCGGTCCGCCGCGTCGTCAGTACCGTCCGCGCCGTCTTCGCGGGCGCGGTCGAGGGTCGCCCGCACGTCGCGCCCCCCGGGGACGAGAATCGTCTCGGTCATAGAGACAGGTTGCGCTGGTGAGGTTTTAAGCCGAACGTCGCGTAGTAATTGGGTATGGGAATTCTCTCTCGCACGTCGTACGTCATCCGGTCGAAGATAAACGCCCTCCTCAACCGTGCGGAGGACCCGACCGAGACGCTCGACTACTCCTACGAGAAGATGCGCGACGAGCTACAGCAGGTCAAACAGGGTATCGCCGACCTGACCACCCAGAAGAAGCGACTGGAGATTCAGAAGCGCCGCCTCGAAGAGAACGTCGAAAAGCACAACGACCAGGCCCGCGAGGCCGTCCAGCAGGACCGCGAGGACCTCGCGCGCAAGGCGCTCGAAAAGAAGCAGGCCAAGATGAGCCAAATCGAGGAGCTGGAGACCCAAATCGCCAGCCTGCAGGAGACGCAGGACCAACTCGTCAACAAGAAGGACGAACTCCAGAGCCGCATCGAGGAGTTCCGCACGAAAAAGGAGACGATGAAGGCCCGCTACGAGGCCGCCGAGGCGTCGAGCCGCGTCTCCGAGGCGATGTCCGGCGTCGGCGACGAGATGGCCGACGTGGGCCGCGCGCTCGAACGCGCCGAGGAACGCACCGACGAGATGGAGGCCCGCTCGGCCGCGATGGACGAGCTCATGGACTCCGGCGCGTTCGACGACGCCCTGTCGGACAAGGACTCCATCGAGCGCGAACTCGAAGCCGGCCGCACCAGCGCCGAGGTCGACACCGAACTGGAGACGCTCAAAGCCGAGATGGGCAAGTCCTCCGGGTCGTCGGACGCCGAAAGCGAGAGCGCCGCCGACGCTGACGTGGACGTCGAGACCGACGTGGCCGACGAGGAGGTCGAAGCCGAACTGGAGGAACTGAAGAACGAAGACGACTCGTCTGCTTCCTCCTGAGCGCGCCCGCCGTCTCAATCTCTCTCGCCGCCTCGACTGCCCCGCCTCCCTACCGCCACCGCCGTCCCGCGACACGGTCGACCCTCCGACTAATCGCCAGTACGCACTTCAACCCACCCCGCGATAGCTTCGGTCATGTCGAACACCGGCGGCCCGTCGGCCGGCGAGCCCGACGACACGATGCGGGAGCGCGGGACGACGAGCCGCGCGAAACTCCGCGCCCTCCTCGACGCGGACCGCCGCGTCGTCGCCGCGGCCCCGCTCGTCGTCGTCTTCTGTAGCGTCGTCGTCCTCGGCCAACTGGACCCGACCCCGCTCCGGGTCGCCGTCGAGTCCTCGGACCCCATCGAGACACTCGCACAGGGCCTTCTCACCGCGATTATCACGGGCGTCACGCTCGTCGTCACCATCAATCAGCTCGTGCTCTCGCGCGAACTCGGCCCGCTGGGCGACCAGCGCGACCGGATGGAGGGGTCGATGAACTTCCGCGAGGACGTGGCCGACCTGCTGGACGCGCCGGTCGCGCCGCCGGAGCCCTCGGCGTTCCTACGCGCGCTGGCCGAGGGCATCGCGTCGCGGGCGCGAGCGGTCGAGGCGACGCTCGATGCCGACGGGGACGCGAGCGAAAGTGGGGACGCGGACAAGGACGCGAGCGACGCCGACCCGCCGACCCGCGTCCGCGAGTTCGCCGAGGAGGTCGAGTCCAACGCCGAGGCGGTCGCCGAGCGGCTGGAAGGCCGGCAGTTCGGGACGTTCGAGGTGCTGTCGGCGGCGCTGGACCTGAACTACTCGTGGAAAATCTATCAGGCGGCGCGGCTCCGCCGCGTCCACGACGCCGACCTCTCGTCGGAGACGAAGACGGCGCTGTCGGAGCTTCGCGACGCGCTCGAACTGTTCGGTCCCGCCCGCGAGCACGTCAAGACGCTCTACTTCCGGTGGGAACTGGTCGACCTCTCGCGGATGATGTTCTACGCGGCCGTCCCCGCGCTCGTGGCGAGCATCGGCGCGATTCTCTTTCTCGACGACCCGACCACGGTTACCGGCGCGACGCTTGGCGTGTCAAACCTCCTCCTCACGGTCGCGTTCGTGGTGGCCGTCTCGCTCGCGCCGTTCGCCGTGCTCGCGGCTGCAGTCCTCCGAATATCGACGGTCGCCAAGCGGACGCTCTCTATCGGGCCGTTCGTGCTCCGGTCGGAGACCCGCGAAGACGACCTCGACTGGGACTCCTGAGGGGCGTTTAGCGTCGGGGCCGTCGCGTCACCGACGCTGTGCGCCGGTTCCCGGGCGGTCGAGAGCTTCGAGGTCGATTTCGCCGTTCGGCATCGGAACGCCCTCGTAGGGGTCGTCCGCGAGAAGGAGCGAGCCGTCGAGGTCGGCGTAGTCGAGCAGCGGCGCGAGGTGACAGCCCGCCGCGATGGCGGCGTTCGTCTCTATCATACAGCCGAGCATGACCTCCAGCCCGTGGGCGCGGGCGGCGTGGATGGCGCGTTTGGCCTCCGTGAGGCCGCCGCACTTCATCAGCTTGAGGTTCGCGATGTCGACGCGGTCGGCGATGCGCGGGATGTCGTCGGCCGTGATGCACGACTCGTCGGCCGCGATGGGGAGCGCGCCGTGGTCGTAGACGAACTTCAGCCCCTCGTAGTCCTCGGCGGGGACCGGCTGTTCGACGAACTCGACACCGTGGTCGGCGAGGAACTCGGTCATCTCGACGGCCTCGCGGGGCGTCCACGCCTCGTTGGCGTCGACCCGGATGGTTGCGCCGGGGGCCTCGTCGCGGACGGCCTCGATAATCGCCCTGTCGCGGTCGGTACCGAGTTTGACCTTGAGCACGTCGTAGCCGGCTTCGTAGGCCTCCGCGGTCTTCTCGCGCATCGTGTCGAGGTCGTCGAGACCGACAGTGTACGACGAGGTGGGCGTCTGTGAGGGGTCGAGCCCCCAGAGGCGGTACAGCGGGACGCCGAGGCGCTTGGCCCCGAGGTCGTGGAGGGCGATGCTCACGGCGGTCCGCGCGGCCGGGTTGCGGCGGACCGTCTCGGCCATCTCGCGCTCGATGCGGTCGATGGCGTGCGCGTCGCCGACCGCCTCGACCACCGAGAGCAGGTCCGGAAGGACGGCCTCGACGGTGTCGGCGGTCTCGCCGTAGTGCGACGACGGGGCGGCCGCGCCGACGCCCGTCATGCCGCCTTCGTCCTCGATTCGGACGACGACGTTCTCGGCTTCGGTCTGGACGCCGCGAGCGATGCCGAACGGCTCCGCGAGCGGCATCGAGACGCGCTCGAACTCCGTCGTGAGCATCTAGAACACCTCGTCTATGAGGTCGGCCGACCCGAACCGGACGGGGTCAACCGCGGGGACGCCGAGTTCGTCGGCGAAGGCGTCGACGGCTTCGGCCGCCTCCACGTCGTCGTCGACGTGCGAGGTGTTGAGCATCCCGGCGACCACGTCGGCCTCGTGGACCGGGTCGGCGAGGTTCTCGTACAGCGAGACGTACTCCGAGAGGTCAGGTAGGGCGAACTCCTCGTAGCCGTGAATCGCTTCGCGGGTGGCCTCGTGACAGAGGACGAGCTTGTCGGCCATCGAGCCGTGGAGGATGCCGCAGGTGACCGCCGAGTACGCCGGGTGGACGATGCTCCCCTGGCCCTCGACGAACAGCACGTCGTGTTCGTCGCCCTTCTCCAGAATCATCTCCTCGACCGCGCCGGCGGTGAAGTCGCTCACGACGCGGTCGACGGGGTTGCCCCAGCCCGCAATCATGATGCCGGTCTGGCCGGTCGGGATGAACCCCGCGTCGATGCCCCGCTCGCGGGCGGCCTCGACGAGTTCGAGCGTCGCGGTCATCTTGCCGACCGAGCAGTCGGTGCCGACCGTGAGGACGACTTCGGCGTCCACGTCGGCGGACTTGCCCTGCGCGACGCCGAGGTCGTCGTGGGGCTTGCGAACGTCGTTGATGTCGCAGCCGTGTTCGTCGGCGAGTCGGACGAACTCCTCGTCTTCGGTGAGGAAGTAGTGGAGGCCGGAGATGAGGTCACAGCCGCGTGCGAGGGCGGTGCGAACGTCGTCGCGCCACGTCTCGTCGAACGCGCCGCCGATGGGCGAGATACCGATGAGAAGGGCGTCGGCGTCGGGCGCGTCGGCCATCGAGGCGACGACGGGCACGTCCGGGAGGTCGCGGCGGTGGTCGGCGGCGGAGGTGCCGGGGTTGTCGCGGTCGAGGACGGCAACCACGTCGTAGTCCGCGTACTTCAGGACGCCCGTGGCGGTCTTCGCGCGGTCGGGGAACTTCTCGTGTGCGAGGACGACGACTCGCTGTGGGTCGTTCATACAGGGTGTCACTACGTGCCACCCTAAAAGGTGGGGCGATTCGGCGGCGACTGCCGGGTCATATCGCCGAGTTGTCTGCGAGTATTCGAGGACGACCGAGAGCGCGGCCGCGGCGTCGTCACCGACTCAGAGCCGGTAGAGCCGCGTGGTCCAGAACTCTCTGGACGCCTCCGTGAGCGCCGCTTCGGGGTCGCCGCTGGCGTCGACGGTCGCGGTCAGCGCGGCCCGCTCGCGGAACTCGCCGAGGACGGTTCGCTCGCCGAGGACGACGAGGTCGGCGTCACCGTCGGCGGCTCCCGCGCCCGCGCCGGAATCGCCGCCGAGGAACTCGTCGAGCGACTCGTGACAGCGGTCGAGGTGGTCGTCAATTTGTCCCTCGCGGATGCGCTCGAAGCGCGCCTGCGAGAACCCGCCTTTCGAGTGGGCGGACTTCACGTCGCTCTCGAAGCCCTCGACGAATTCGAGGTCGCCGTCCTCGTAGCGGCCGAGGGCGAACAGGTCGCCGCGGACGAGGGCGACGACGGTGGCCTCGGTCGGATGGAACCACGCCGGGTCGAGGTCGAAACCGTCGCTCCACGCGTCGAAGCCGTCGGGTTGACGTGGCGGCGAGAGCGCCACGCTCACCAGTCCGGCGTCGTCGGTGAGCGCGACGCAGGGCGCGGCCCGGCGGACGAGCGGGGCGCGGTCGCCGAACGCGGACTCGGCGGCCGAGGGGAGCGAGCGGTCGTCGGCGACGGCGGCGGTGAGCGCGCCCTCCGCGTCGGTCGAAACCGAATCGAGGCGGGACAGTACCTCGCGGAGGCGGTCACCGCGGAGGTCCTCGGTCCCGCGGAAGTCGAGGGAGTCGTCCTCGCCCGAGAGGCGCTCCACGCGGTCTTCGAGTTCGGTGACGCGGTCTTCGAGGCGGTTGACCTCCTTTTCGGCCTCCTGTCGCGCGCGTGCCGCCTCCTGTCGGCGGTCGGACTCGCCCTCCAGACGCCCGGCTAACGCGTCGCGTTCGTCTTCCAACTCGGCGATGCGCTCTTTGAGTTCGGCTCGACCCAACAACTCGTCCAGCATACACGGACGCGTGCGGGCCGACCACTTGAGCGTTCGGACGCGAGGCGAGCGGGACCGTTCCGCCCGCCGCGACTCCGAGGAACGTCTTACGCCAGCCTGTCGTCCGGACGGTCCGGGCCGGGTCCGCCGGCGTCACCGGGACCGCCGGGCGCGAGGTCGTCGAGGTCGTAGCCGGCGTATCGGAGCAACTCGGCCGCTCGCGGGGCGTCGGCGAGAAGCACCGGCCTGTCGTCGGGAAGCGCGTCGGAGTCCACGGCGTCTCGGGGGAGTGCGAGTGTCCCCGAGGGGACGCCGTCGTCGCCGACGACCGGGAAGTGGGCCGTGTCGAGTTTCATCACGAGCGGGTAGTCGACTCGCTCGACGCCGCGGCCGTCCGTGTAGACGCACTCGTTGAGTCGCTCGTGTTCCGTTCGGTGAATCGCCGCCTCGGCCCCGTCGTACGGTTCGACGTACAATCGGCCGAGGAAGTAGCTGCTGGAGAACCGTTCGAACATCTGTGCGTGTGAATGTCAACCACGGAACGGGATAAGCCTTGTCGGAACCATTTATATCGACACGCAATTCCACCGGGGAGAATCAGAGACGGCAGGTGACACCGGCAGACGGGAGCGTGAATCGAGCGCGAGAAAATCGGGCGTGAAAACGGGCGTTGCGTCTCGCTCGCTTCGAGGGAGCGGTTTCGGCGGGTCGAAGCGGGCGTGGTTACGGACGGTTCAGTCGTCGCCCCGGGTCGCCGCGGTCATCGACCAGACGGCGACGAGGCCGAGCGCGAGCGCTGGGAGCATCGGCAGGGCCAGCATGGCCGCGAGGTACGGCAGGCCGGCCATCGCCGGGAGCGACGGCACGAGGTACACCGCGCCGGGGATGACGAGGAAACAGAGCGCGACGACGCCGACGAGCACCCAGCCGCGGTTGCCGAAGCCGGTCGCCTCCGGCTCCGAGCTACCGCCGCCGACGGCGACGCCGTCCGGCCGGTGGACGTAGGTGTCGGACTCGGCGGTCGCGTCGTCCTGAGCCGTGGTGTCAGAGCTCACTATCGGGGATTACGACCACCTTGCCAAAGCCCTGTCGCTCCTCGATGAGTTCGTGCGCGCGGTCGATTTCGCTCATCGGGAGCGTCTCGCGGATGCGGGGTTCGAAGGTGCCGTCCCAGACGAGGTCGAGCACCTCGTCGGCCTCGCCGGGCGTCGCCATCGTCGAGCCGATGACCGAGAGCTGGTTCCAGAAGATGTAGTTGAGGCCCGCGCCCGGGTCCGGTCCGGTCGTCGCCCCGCAGGTGACGACGCGGCCGCCCTTGACGAGGCTCTTGAGCGACTGCTTGTAGGTGGCCTCGCCGATGTGGTCGACGACCATGTCGACGCCGCGACCGTCGGTGAGCTTCCGTATCTCCTTCGAGAAGTCGTCTTCCTCGTAGTTGATGACGTGGTCAGCGCCGCACTCCTTCGCGTACTCCAGTTTCTCGTCGGTGGAGGCGGTCGCGTACACTTCCGCACCCGCGTAGTCGGCGATTTGGACGGCTGCGTGGCCGACGCCGCCGGACGCGCCGAGAACGAGCACCTTCTCGCCGGGGCGCAGTTCGCCGCGGTCGACCAGCATCCGCCACGCGGTCTGGAAGACGAGCGACGCGGAGCCGGCGACCTCCCACGGCACGTCCTCGGGGACGGGCACGAGGTTTTCCTCGGGAATCGCCGCGAACTCGGCGTGGACGCCGCGGACGTGCTCACCGATGATGTGGAAGTCCGGCGCGAGCGTCGGGTCGCCCTTCCGGGAGAACTCGTCGCCGCCGCCGGCGACGCCCGCGATGAGCGCGACGTGGTCGCCCGCCTCGAACCGGGTCACGCGCTCGCCGACCTCGGTGACGACGCCGGCCATGTCGCTGCCGGGGATGTGCGGCATCTCCAGTTCGACGCCCGGAAGCCCCCGTCGCGTCCAGATGTCGAGGTGGTTGAGCGAAGCCGCCTTCACGTCGACGAGAACCTCGTCGGGGCCGACCTCCGGGTCCGGGAAGTCGCCATATTCGAGGACGTCTCGGTCGCCGTGTTCCGTGAATTGGACCGCTTTCATCTCGACCCGACCGATGAAGTGCAGGAACTAAAGTGTAGGTTTACGCCAATTGTCTTTCCTCTTTTTCGACAGGCAACGACAACCCACAGCTCCAAAACCTATCGGTGCGAAGATATATACGACACAGGGTTCCCAACACAGTCAGGTTTGGCAGTCATCCGCTGACGAGCGCTCGGCGGGCCGAATGGACGGGGCCGGTGGTCGTCAGATACTGCTCGAAGGAGAATCACGTACGTGAACAGAGACGAGACTTCAGCACAGCTCTCGCGCCTGCTCATGAGGCGGTCGTCGTTCGTCCGGTCGCTCGCGGAGCGACCGCGAGACAAGCGCGGGCTCGCAGACGACCTCGATACGTCGCGTTCGACGGTCGACCGCGTCGTCCGCGAACTGCTCGACGCCGGGCTCGCCGAGCGCGTCGAGGGTCGGTATCAACTGACCAGCGTCGGCCGGTGCGCGCTCGGCGCGTACGACGAGTGTCTCGACTCGCTCCGCGGCGTTCACGCGGCCCGTGACCTCCTCTCGATGCTGCCGGCCGACGCGCCCTTGGACCCCGCGTTCCTCACGGGCGCGACGGTCCATACGTCGACGCCGAACATTCCGGACAGCGCGATTCAGGAGCTGTTTTCGAGCATCGAGCACGCGGAGCGAGTCTACGGTGTCGCCCCGGTCGCGCTCGTCGGTCAGCTCCGCCCGTTCTACGAGACGGCGACCGCCGGTGGGACGGTCGTCGAGATGATTATCGCCGACGAGCTGTTCGACCGGCTCGTCGCCGCGCCGTCCTCCCGCACGGTCATCGAAGACCAACTCCGACACGAGTCGGTGACGCTCTATCGCGGGTCGGTTCCGTTCCGGTTCGGTCTCTGGGTGACAGAATCGGAGGCGGGCATCGTCGTCTACACTGACACCGGCGTCGGCGGGGTCGCCCGCAACGACACCAAAGCCGCGGTCGAGTGGGCCAACGAGCAGTTCGAGACGCTCCGCGAGAACGCGGAACGGCTGACGCTTGACTCGCTCGACGAGGTCACAGACGACGGGTGAGCCGCACCGCTCTGCGGTGAACCGTCCGGCCGCCGCGAGCCAACGACCGCCGGGGCGACGCGGGAACTTTATCGCCGGACGACGAAGCCGCGGCCGTGAGCGACCACGACCACCATCACGGCGAGGGAGACCACGACCACGACCACGACCACCATCACCACGACATCGACGCCCTCGAAGCGGCGGTGCTGACGATTTCGTCCACCCGCGACGTCGACGACGACCCCGCCGGCGACGCGATAGCGGAACTGCTCCGCGAGGGCGGACATTCAGTGTCGGTCCGGCGGGTCGTCGACGACGACTTCGACGCGATACAGACCGCGGTCTCGCGGATGGCCGACCGCGGCGACGTCGACGTGACGGTCACGACCGGCGGAACGGGCGTCACGCCCGACGACCGGACCGTCGAGGCGACGGCACAGCTGTTCGGGAAGACGCTCCCCGGCTTCGGCGAACTGTTCCGGCGGCTCTCGTACGACGAAATCGGCACCAAGGTCGTCGGCACCCGCGCGACCGCCGGCGTCGTCGACGGGATGCCGACGTTCTGTCTGCCGGGCAGCGAGAACGCCGCCCGGCTCGGGACCGCGGAGATAATCGTCCCCGAAGCGCCGCATCTCACCGGGCTGGCGCGGCGCGACGCGGAGTAGGAAAAGGCCCTCAGAATCGTGGGTCGTCGGGCGAATCCGACTGCAACGTCTGCCCAGTCGCGGCCATTTAAGTTCGCGCACACGCTCCGAAGAGGTATGAGCCAGCAGTCCCCACGCGAGGAGGACCCGGACGACGTGTTCTCCAGCGGCAAGGACCCGAACCTCCGGAGCTCGGAGGTCACAGAGGGTCCCGACAAGGCCCCGCACCGTGCGATGTTCCGCGCCATGGGCTTCGACGACGAGGACTTCTCGTCGCCGATGGTCGGCGTGCCGAACCCCGCCGCCGACATCACCCCGTGTAACGTCCACCTCGACGACGTTGCCGACGCCGCAATCGAGGGCATCGACGCCGCGGGCGGGATGCCCATCGAGTTCGGGACCGTCACCATCTCCGACGCCATCTCCATGGGGACCGAGGGGATGAAGGCCTCGCTCATCTCCCGCGAGGTCATCGCCGACTCCGTCGAACTCGTCTCCTTCGGCGAGCGCATGGACGCGCTCGTCACCGTCGCCGGCTGCGACAAGAACCTCCCCGGCATGATGATGGCCGCCATCCGGACCGACCTCCCGTCGGTGTTCCTCTACGGCGGCTCCATCATGCCCGGCCAGCACGAGGGCCGCGAGGTGACCGTCCAGAACGTCTTCGAGGGCGTCGGCACCTACGCCGAAGGCGACATGAGCGCCGACGAACTCGACGACCTCGAACGCCACGCCTGCCCCGGCGCGGGCTCCTGCGGCGGGATGTTCACCGCCAACACGATGGCCTCCATCTCCGAGGCGCTCGGACTGGCCCCGCTCGGGTCCGCGTCCGCGCCCGCCGAGTCCGACGAGCGCTACGAGAACGCCCGCCGCGCCGGCGAGGTCGTCCTCGACTGCGTGGAGAACGACCGCCGCCCCTCCGACATTCTCACGAAGAAGTCCTTCGAGAACGCCATCACGCTGCAGGTCGCCACCGGCGGGTCGACCAACGCCGTGCTCCACCTGCTCGCGCTCGCCGCCGAGGCCGGCGTCGACCTCGACATCGAGGAGTTCGACGAAATCTCCCGGCGCACGCCGAAAATCGCCAACCTCCAGCCCGGCGGCACGCGCGTCATGAACGACCTCCACGAAATCGGTGGCATCCCGGTCGTCATCCGCCGTCTCGTCGAGGCCGACCTGTTCCACGGCGACGCGATGACCGTCACCGGCCGCACCATCGCCGAGGAACTCGACCACCTCGACCTGCCGGACGACGACGGCCTCGAAGCGGACTTCCTCTACACGGTCGACGAGCCGTATCAGGAGGAGGGAGCCATCAAGATTCTCACCGGCAACCTCGCGCCCGACGGCGCGGTCCTGAAGGTGACCGGCGACGACGCCTTCCACCACACCGGTCCCGCCCGCGTCTTCGAAAACGAGGAGGACGCGATGCGCTACGTGCAGGAGGGACACATCGAGGCGGGCGATGTCATCGCCATCCGCAACGAGGGACCGCGCGGCGGTCCCGGCATGCGTGAGATGCTCGGCGTCACCGCCGCCGTCGTCGGACAGGGTCACGAGGACGACGTGGCGCTCCTCACCGACGGCCGATTCTCCGGCGCGACGCGCGGTCCGATGGTTGGCCACGTCGCCCCCGAGGCGATCGAGGGCGGCCCCATCGGCCTCCTCGAAGACGGCGACGAAGTGACCGTCGACATCCCGAACCGCGAACTCTCCGTGGACCTCACAGACGAGGAACTCGAAGCGCGGAAGGAAGACTGGGAACCCAAGCCGCCGGCGTACACCTCCGGCGTGCTGGCGAAGTACGCCCGCGACTTCGGCTCCGCCGCGAACGGCGCGGTGACGAACCCGGCGCTCACGCGCGACGAATAGGGACGAGTCGCCGCGGCGTCTCCCGCGACGCGGACGCCGTCGTCCGTCGTCAAAACAGGTGCACGCCGGACGCCCGGTACAGGGCGAGTACCCCGATTCCGAGCGCTGTTCCGACCGGAACCAGCAGAATCACTTTTCGCGGCTGTTCGGTGAACCCGTAGACGCACAAGCCGAACGGGACGGACAGCAGCACGTCTATCGTCCACTCCGGGAGGGCGGGCGAGAGCCCGGACCACGGGAAGGCAAAGAAGACTCCGACGCCGGTGAAAAAGGCAAGAATTCGGTTCCACCGCCACGATGAGAACTGCACGGCGCAATCGACAGTGACAACCAAATTGACAGTTTCGGTGCGGAACCCGGTCGCGGCGTCACCGACTTCGCTCCCGCGGTCGCCGGCGTAGTTCTGCTCGGCCTAGACCACGCGGTTCCGCAGGTCGTCGTCGCCGGCGTCCAGTTTGTCGAGGTTCTCCGCGATGATGTCGGCCATGCGCTCCCAGTACTTCGGGGTGTGGCCGGCGTTGTGGGGCGTGATGAGGACGTTCTCGAAGTCCCAAAGCGGGTGGTCCGAGGGGAGCGGTTCGGGGTCGGTCACGTCGAGCGCCGCCCCGCGGATGCCGTTGCTTCGGAGTTGGGAGACGAGCGCGTCGGTATCGACGACCGGGCCGCGGCCGACGTTGACGAGGACGGTGTCGGGGGCCATCGACGCGAACGCATCGGCGTCGACGAGGCCGCGGGTGGCGTCGGTCAGCGGGCACGCGATGACGACGTAGTCGGCGCGGGCGAAGGCGTCGTGGAGGCCCTGTTCGTCGTCGAAGCCGACGACCTCGTCGGTCGGGCCGCCCTTCTCCGGCGAGTAGCGCACGCCGACGGTCTCGACGCCGAACGGGTCGAGTCGGTCGACGATTGCCTCGCCGAGCGCGCCGAGACCGACGACGGCGACCGTCGAACCCTGCAGTTCGACAGTCGGGTACGATTGCCAGACGCCGGCGTTCTGCTGGCGCTCCGCGACGTGGAAGCGGCGGGCGAAGTAGAGGAGGCTGCCGAGGACCTGTTCGGCGATGTTCGGGCCGTGGACGCCGGAGGCGTTGGTGACGGCCACGTCGCGGGCCTCGAACGCCTCGATGGGGAGGTGACCCGTGCCGGCGAACACGCAGGCGAACAGGTCGAGATTCTCGGCGGCTTCGAGGGCCGCTTCGTCCGCGTCGAAGCCGGTGGCGACTCGCGCGCGAGAGAGGAGGTCGCGCTCCTCTGCGGGGGTCGTCGCGAGGGCGACCTCGCGGTCTGGGAGCCGCTCGCGGAGCGTTTCGGCGTACGCCTCGGCAGACAGGCCGTGAATCTTCTGCCGAAGCACCGCGATGTCTGGGTCGGACATGCTCGATGATTCTCGAAGTCGGTGATGAATCTGTCCGATTCGGCCGGGTGTACGCTCACTCGATGGGCTCGCGTCGCCGCGGGCGACGTTTCGAAATCGTCCGGGTGACCGCGACGGCATCGACTGTCGGGTCGACGACGAACCGCGTACCGTCTTCGCCGAGTTTCCACGCAACGGGCGCATACCCCTGTGGGGCGGGGCCGCCGTCGACGAAGACGAGGTCGCCCGTCTCGTCGCGGAATACGACGGGCTCTCTCGGTTCGTCCGGCTCGTCTGCGGTCATTGACTCGGAGCTACCGCGCACGCCGTGATAAACCTCCGTCTCTGGTTATCAGACACAGTATTTAGTGGGTATCGCCCGAGAAAATCAATAGCAGTCGCCGACATCTACGTCTTCTCGAAATTATCTCTGACCGTATCGCAATGCGCGGCGCGGAGGCCGTCGGGATGTCGTCCCCCGAAGCGTGGTCGAACGATGACGCGCCGGGCCGCGGACGCACCGTGCGACCGAAACACGGCCGGAGCGGCGCGTAGACACGCAGTATCAAAACCGTCGGACGCCGCGTCGGTTCAGGGGGTTTAATACCCGAGCGAAGTGCTGTAGCGGTATGGAACGCGTAGATGTCGCCATCATCGGCGGCGGTCCGGCCGGCACGTCGGCGGCACACGCCGCGGCCTCGGCCGGAGCCTCCGCTCTGGTCCTCGAAAAGGGCGTCCCCCGAGCAGACCGACCGGGCCTCGGGCCCGATTCGACGGACGCGGCCGGTATCCTCGACTACTGGGTGGACATCATGGGCATCCACCCCGACGAGTTCCCCGACGACGTCGTGCTCGACATCCTCGACCGCGCGGAGTTCATCGGGCCGAACGAGTCGCTGACCCTTCGGAGCACCGGCATCGACTCCTCGTACGACGAGTTCGGCTACACCTTCCACCGCGCGAAGTTCGACGACTGGCTCCGCAGCCGCGCCGAAGACGCCGGCGCGGAGTACCGCGTGAAGGCCTCTGTCCGCGACGTGGAGACCGACCTCGGCGCCACCGGCGACGATCCCCGGCACGTCGTCCGCCTCGCCAACGGCGAGGACGTGGGCGCAGACTTCGTCGTCCTCGCCGACGGCCCCCAGCGGACGGTCACGAACAAGGTGCTCGACGACCTGCTTTCGTTCCCCATCACGGACCGCCTGTCGTCGACCGAGGCGAATCACATCGCCTATCAGGAACACCGCGAGTTCCCGCCGGAACTGTTCGACGAAGTCGACGGCGCAATCAAGTTCTGGTGGGGTTACATGCCCGGCCACACGGCGTATCCGTGGATTTTCCCGAACGACAACAACGTCTGCCGGGTCGGTCTCACGATGCCCATCGGCCTCGACATCGACGAGGTCGAGGACCGCGATGCGTACAACCTCCTCCGCGAGGACGACGAGCGCATCCCGCAGGGCCGCGAGTACGTCCGCCGCCTCCTCGAACAGGAGTACGGTGACGAGTACGACATCGACGAGGACTTCCCGCTCGTCGAGGACCGCGGGAAGACGAAGGGCACCGAGACGTACGCCATCTCCTCGACGCGCCCCATCGACTCGCCCGCGTCGGCCGGCATCGCCGTCACCGGCGGCGCGATGGGCGCGACTTCGGCTTTCCACGAGGGCGGCGACCACGTCGCCGTCCGGACGGGAGCCATCGCCGGCGAACTCGCCGCCGAGGGAGACCTGAGCGACTACAACGAGCGCTGGAAGGACGCCATTGGCGACGAGATTCTCCGGAACGTCGCCATGGCCGAAATCGTCCACGACTACGGCCCCGGCCAGTGGGACAAGACGTTCAAGGCGGCCCGGAAGCTCCTCGAAAAGGACGAGGGCTACAAGGCGTTCGGCGCCTCGAAGCTCACCGCCGGGTTCAGCGCCGCCAAACTCGCCACGCAGTACCAGCGGACGAAAATGAAGTACCGCAAGGGCAAGTACGTCCAACTGCGCGAAGACGAGTACGCGCTGTAATCGACGGAAGACTTATCAGTTTCTCCGAATTTCTGTCAGTCGATGGCCGGCCGAGCCTCTCGCCGTCAGCTGCTCCGTCGCGGAGCCGCGGCCGTCGGCGTGGGGCTGACCGGCGGCCTCGCCGGCTGCTCGTCACTTCGGGGGTGTACGTCGGCCGAAATCGTCCTCCGAGCGGAACTGGTCGGGAACGCCCCCGACGGAGCGACCGTCGTCGACGCCGCCGACCCGCGGGTCGCGAACAGCCCGTGGGTGCTGAGGGTGGTCGAAGCCGCCGCCGAGGGCCACCCGCGAGAGTCGAGTATCTCCGACTGCCTGAGCGACTACGACGCCCTCCGCGCAGACCTCGACGCGCTCCCGTCGGTCGACCGGTCCGAAGACCGCCTTTATTTCGTCCGCGTCGACGGCCAAGTCGTCCGGCTTCGAGCCGCCTTCTTCGCCGGCGACGACGCCCGCCGGTCGGAACTCGTTTTACCCCCGGTGCGCTAGGGTCGAGTGCGTACCTCAAGTCCCCGTCCGAGTATTCCCACTTTGGGAGCGATGACAGCACGGCGAACCCGGGTGCGCAATAGCTACTGGCCGGCTGACGCCGGCGTACTTCGGAACGTCCGCGCCCGAAAGACGGACCGCCCGGCACGAGGGTTTCCCGGTTGACGCGGCACGCCGCCTCGGGATGAGACCGGCCGTTAGTGTTCTGGGCGACATTCTACGCCCGATGAGAGGGTTCACTACGAGGAGGGCGTACTGTTTTCTTCGCTTCCGCACTACTGTACGTGTCTCACAATGTCGCCACTCCCCGAGTCCATTCGTCGGTTCAAACCAAGCCGTCGAATCCGACACGTCATCTACTACCTCACCGGGCTCGTGTTACTCATAGTCTTCTACACAGTAGCATACAACTACGCACTGGCGCGGCTCGAAGGCGCCAACCAGTCCATTTTCGCCTCGTTCGAGTTCGTCATTCAGACGATGACCACCACGGGCTACGGGCAAGACTCGGATATCTGGAGCCATCCGCTGATGTTCCTGTTCGTCGTCTTGATTCAGATTTCCGGTATCGCAGTCGGGTTTTTCACCCTCCGCCTCATCATCATTCCCCTGTTCACCAGCGCCGAGGTCAACCTCGACGACCGACTCAGCCCGAAAAACGGCCACGTCATCATCTGTGAGTACCGCCGGGACTCTGCAATTCTCCTGGACGAACTCAGAGAATTTGGCATCGATTACGTGCTCATTTCGTCCTCACGGGAAGACGCCGAATCACTTTCAAATCGTGGCTACGCCGCCATTCACGGCTCTCCACAAGCAACGACAACGTTTGAACGAGCCAGCATCAAGACTGCACGGACGGTCATTACTGACGCCGGCGATGCGAACGTCAACACGATACTTACTGTCCGAGGAGTACGGCCTGATATCGACGTCATCGCACTGACCGACGACAGCAGAATGGAGGAGGTACTGCGTACCGTCGGCGCAGATACCGTGCTGTCACCGCACGGCGTTTTAGGACACCGTCTCGCAGAGAAAGCCGTCGCCTCGTTCAGCTCTGAACTGCGAGACACCATCGAACTCGGGGGAGACACGAGACTGATGGAGCTCCCAGTCTCCGAATCGAGCGAGCTCGTGGGGCGTAGTATCAGAGAAACCAGGGTTAGAGAGCGAACCGGTGCCAATATCGTCGGTGCGTGGATCGACGGCGAGCTACAGTTGCCACCCAGCCCAGACGCCGTCGTCCGTCCGAACACCGTTCTGTTAGTGTCCGGGGAGGAAGCCGCACTCAAGAACCTGAGCGAGTTCACCCGGCCACCCCGGTCGTTCACCGGACACGAGCGTTTCGTGCTCGTGGGGTTGGGAGAAGTCGGTCGCGCCGCAAAGTCGGTCATCGAGGAGTCTAGTGGAGAAGTCGTCACAGTTGACGTCGAGGACCGCCCGGGCGTCGATATCGTCGGCGACGGAGGGGACCGGGAAGTATTGCTCGCCGCAGGGGTCGAAAGCGCCGGGGCAATCATCATTGGCGTCCCAGACGATTCGATTGCGCTCTTGACGACCGTGCTCGCACAGTCGATCAACCCCGAGATAGAGGTTCTCGTCCGAGTTGGAGACGCAGAGGCCACCCAGAAGGCGTTCAGCGCCGGCGCCGACTACGTCCTCTCGGTCCCGCGAGTGAGCGCGAGGATGGTCGCAAAGGAGCTTCGAGGTGAGGACGTACTCGCGCCGGCGAGCCAGATTCGCCTCGTTCGCGTGCCGTCCACACCGTTTTCGGGGTCGACACTCGGAAACTCCCGCATCTACGAACAGACCGGCTGTCGCGTCATCGCTATCGAGGACGGTGACGGACAAACAGTTTCGGTCGACCCTCAGTGGCAGTTCTCCGGGGACGAGCGAATAACCATTGTCGGGGGTGACGAGGCGGTACAGAAGTTCCTCAAGCGATTCGACGTCACCCCAACTGACCTCTCCTGATAGTCGGCCTCGGTCGGCAGCGTGAGACACAACGTTCGTCATCGGCGCCGGTATCACGCTTCTCACATGATTACGAGGAGGAAGCCCACGAGTTTACTCGTGGGTGGAATCCGACAAGCAACTCCACCAACCACGAGCGATAGCAAGCAGACTCCCCCACGTCAATCCAAATTGATATAAAGAGCCAATTCGATATGTGAATTAACGATGGAGGTGATTCGTACCGTCAAAGTCAAACTCGACGTACCCAACGAGCGGTGCGACGACCTTCATCAGACCAAAACTCAGTTCCTCCATTGTGCGAACACCACCGCAGAGTGGGCGTGGAGATACCCGAACGACTACTGTGTGACTTCGAAACAGAAAGCCGAGAACGCCCTCTACGAGCGACTTCGCAACGAGACGGAGTTGACGGCAAACCTCGTACAGAAAGGGATTCGACGCGCTATCGAGGCCACAAAAAGCGGTGTCGCCCGACTCAAGAAAGGAGACAACACCAGTCAACCGTACTTCAAAGCGTGGAGCGTCGTCTACGACAAACGCTCTGCGACGTTCCACCGCGACCACGTTTCGCTCTCGACAGTAAATGGTCGCGTTGAGTGCGACTACGTGATTCCCAGCGAAACTGAGGGAACGCCGATTGGCGAGTATCTGCTGAACGAGGACTACGAGTTCCGGATGTCAACGTTGCAGTACGACCGCTCTACGTCGGAGTTCTATCTCCACGCACGGATGCGCCGAACCATAGACGAGCAAGAGCAGTCCACGACTTCTTCTGAAGACGCCAAGCACAGAACAGTCCTTGGCGTTGACCTGAACGTGGATGGCTCACTCGCCGTGACTTCCACAGGCGCGTTCATCGGGAACGCAGACGAGATGAACCACCGACGCCGAGAGTTCGAGAAGACTCGCGGGTCGATGCAACAGACGGGAACGCGGTCGGCGCACCTGTCGATTCAGTCGATGAACGACCGTGAACACCGTTGGATGCAGGACGAACTCCATCGAGCCTCAAACCAGATTCTCGAAGAAGCTCACGACCACGGCTGTACGCACATCGCGTTCGAGAATCTGACCGATATTCGCAAACGGATGGCTGGTGCGAAGCGATTCCACGCATGGGCGTTCCGACGCCTCTCTCAGTACGTTGAGTACAAGGCGGAGATGTTCGGGATCAAGGTTGAGCAGGTGAGCCCTGCGTACACGAGTCAGCGGTGTTCGTCATGTGGGTTTACGCATGAATCGAATCGGCGGACGAAGCATCAGTTCGTGTGTCAGAAGTGCGAGTACGAACTGAACGCGGACTACAACGCGAGTAAGAACATCGCTCGGAAACTACTCAGGAGACTCCACTCGGGGCAGACGTCTTCGAGTGGAGGCGCACCCTGTCAGTGTGCGCTCCCGTCAGGGACGCTGAACCTGAATGGTGATTTCCACGCCTCCGTCGACTCGACGGCAGAAGGGGAGTCCACTGACAAGCCCACGACTTCAGTCGTGGGTTACTGACGAGTCGGAACAGAAGTTGGGAGGCGCGCCACGCGAACGCGTAGACGCCGTAGACGACCGGGCCGAGTCCCTGTGCGAGCGCGTACTCGGTCGCCGTCGTCAGCGCCCGCTGGAGCGACTGGCCGCCGGAGGCGACGACCGCGCCGTGGCCGATGGTCAAGAGCGCCTCGCGTTCGTCGTCGGCGATATCAGCGTCGGGGGCGGGGGCGGCGTCGTGACTCCGGTCGTCGAGTACGTCGGTGTCGGATGTATCGGAGGGCACTGTCGCGTCTCTGTCGCTTGTCGAGGTCGAAAATAAGTCGCGTGATTCGCCCGCGAGCCGCGCGGTCACTCCCGACGCGAGGCGAGCGCGAGTCGGCCACCGCCGGCGACGATGCCGAGGATGCCGACCAGCCCGAGGGGGCCGGAGAGTCCGAACAGCGTCGCCGCGAGGCGGAACGAGCCGGCGGCGCGAAGGGCGACGCCGGC
>NZ_JAMYJY010000070.1:0-19754 GCF_024136985.1 Haloferax sp. AB510 | reverse complement strand
CGTGACGGTCAGGCCGGAGGCGCTGGCGACCGCGTCGGCGTCGGCCTTCGCGGAGTCGACGGCGCGGGTCAGGGCCTCTTCGCGGAGTTCGGCGCGCTTCTCGTCGGTCAGCGTGAAGGCGACGCCGCGGATTTCGCTGGCACCGGCACCGACCGCGAGGTCGATGACTTCACCGGCGCGGTCGGGGGCGACCTCGACGCGGAGGGTGTGGGTGGCGCGGTAGCCGAGGAGTTCGCGCTCTTGGCCGCTGTAATCGTACTCGGGGTAGATGTTGAAGCCGGTCGTCTGGATGGCGTCCTCGGCGATACCGGCGTCGGTGAGGGCGGCGCGGACGGCGGCCACGTCGTCGGCGACGGTGCCGCGGGCCTCATCCGCCGAGTCGGCGGTGGTCGTCACGGCGATGGAGACCACGGCGAGGTCGGCGTCGGCGGTCACTTCGCCGGTGCCGGTCGTGGAGATGGTCGTCGCGTTGGTCGCGTCTACGCCGCCGTCGGTCGTCGCCTGTAGGGGTGCCGAGAGACAGCCCGCGAGGAGGACGAGGCTAACGAGGAATATCGGAGCAATCGTGCGTCGTTGCATACCCATCGTACGTCGGTTCAGCTATTCAAGCCGCGCTAGAGACAAAGAGCGACTGTAGCCTTCGAGACGGGGGACAACGCGCCCGGCGCGTGCCGGCTGGTCGCACGGCGACGCGCCGAGAGCGAGGGTAAACTCGACCTACTCCACGACGGCGACGTAACGCACTTCGACGTCGATTTCGCCGGTGGCCCACGGCGACAGCGGCTCGGGGGCGACGGCGTTCACCCGCCTCGTGAGTTCGCGTTCGACCATCGGTGGGTCGGAGGCCGGGTCGTAGCCGACGGTCACGACGACGCCGTCCGGCTCTTGGAGCGGCCCGCTGTCGTACTGCAGTTCCATCGACAGCAGCCGGGCGTCGGTGTCCGAGAGCGCGTCCTCGATGGCGTCGCGCGCGTCGGACTGGAAGTCGGCGTTCCGGTAGGTCGTGTAGGTGACCGCGCCGAGGAACGACGAGAGGACGAGCAGTCCGACCCCGATGACGACGATACGGAACAGGGCGGCCCGGCGGGCCTCGTCGCGGCGAATCCAACGTTCCGGCCGGTAGCCCTGCTGCCAGAGGACGCCGATGGCGACGAAGTTGACGGAGAGGATGTTGACGAGGACGAGGATGGCCGAGCCGACGACGGCCTCGGGCGCGCCCCACGCGATGCCGATGCCGACGACGGCGGTCGGCGGGACCAACGCGGCGGCTATCATGACGCCGACGAGCGCGGTTGAGACGCCGGAAGAGAGCGAAATCGCGCCCGCAGCCCCCGCGCCGAGCGCGATGACGAGCGACAGCACGTCGGGCGCGAGGCGCTCGTCCACCTCGGGAATCGACAGCACCTCCGCGGGCGACAGCGGGACCGCCCCGGTCTGCCTGAGCAGGAAGGCGAAGACGGCGGCCGCGCCGACCGCGAGGAGGCCGCCGAGCGCCTGCAGGCGAACCCCGCGGGCGAACATCTCGTCGTCGTCGACGACGGTGCCGACGCTCGCGGACATCGCGGGCCCGACGAGCGGGGCGATGACCATCGAGCCGACGACCACGGCCGGCGAGTCGAGAAGCAGGCCCGCGGTGGCGACGAGCGCAGAGATGACCGTCATGAGCACGTAGGTCGGCACCGACGGCGCGAGGTCCGCGGCCTTCGAGGCCAACTCCTCGCGGGCGATGCGGTCGCCGTTCTCGTCGTCTTCCTCGTACTGCTCGCGCAGTTGGTCGAACCGCTTCGAGGCGACCGTCTCGGCGGCGACGACGACGGTGTAGGCGTCGCGCTCGACGCCCGCCTCGCGGAGTCGCGCCAACACCGGTTCGACGGCCTCCTTGGGGACCGGGAAGGTGACGACGGCGACGAAGCCCCGCCCGGAGGTCTCTTCGGAGACGGCGTAGTCCACGCCCTCCTCGTCGAGCGTCCGCAGGACGGCCTCGCGCTTGCCGGTCGGCACCAACACCTGTACGAGTCGCACGGCCTCACGTCGGTCCGGGCGGTGAAATAAGCAGGGGCTCGGCTACGCGTCCGACTCGTCGTGCAACCGCCGGAGGACGGGCATCTCGTCGAGGCGCTCGTCGGGGAGCGCGTCCCAGTCGATGCCCGTCGGGCGCGGATACGGGGTCTCGGTTCGGACCAGCCGTTCGGGGGTGACGACGAGGTCCATCGGCACGTCGTGGGCGTCCGGCACCGGCAGGTCGTCGCGGACCTGCCGCTCGTGGACCGTCGTCGCCACGGTCGTCTCCGCGGAGACGGCACCCAGCCCTCGCAACACCGCGTATTCGAGGTCGCTGAATCCCTCGCCCTTCCCGACGCGAGCGCCCGCCTCGGAGACGGCGACCGACCCCGAGACGACGAGGTCGATGGGCGGCAGAGCGTCGGGACCGACTTTGTCGGCGTAGGTCTCGACGTGCGAGACGGTCGGCGCGCTGTCGAGGTGTTCGTCGTCGATGCGGGCGGGGTCGAGCTCGTAGAAGCACTCCTCGTCGCGGAGCCGCGGGACGGCCATGTAGACGGTCTTGCCCTCGCGGAGCGCCCGCCGCCTGACGGGGAGTTGCGGGGCGTCCGGATTGGCCTTCACGGCGTCGGCGTCGGCCCACTCGGGCGTTGCCGCGAGTCGCTCGGCGGCCGCGCTCGCGTCGGCGAAGTTCGGAATGCGGCCGTGCGGCGGGAAGGGGAACCGGGCCGCGCCCGACGATTCGAGGTCGTCCCACACCGTCGTTCGGAGCGTCGCTTTGTCCATCGCGTCGCCGTCGCGTACTCGCGGCGGACCAATAGCTCCCCCGTTCGGGCCGCGGGCGAACCGTGTCTCGGCGCGAGCAGCCGCCTATGAGAGGTCGGCCGCCGACTGCGACAACAGCACCTTCCGTAAGACGGTGTCGGCCCCGCGGCGGACGCGCTCGGAGGCGGCCTGCGGGCTGATTCCGAGTCGGTCGGCCACCTCGCTGAGCGTGGTCTGCCGCGGCACCTCGAAGTAGCCCTCCGAGACGGCGGTGACGAGCGCCTCCTGTTGTTCGTCGGTGATGTCGAAGTTGTAGACTCCCGGTTCGCCCTCCGCGAGGGTGTAGATGCGCTCGACGTGGAACTCGATCTCCTCCTCCTGACAGAGGTTGTGGAAGTCGGTGAGTGCCGCGTGGTCGTTGAATCGGAGGCGGAACGTCCACGGGTCGTTGCCGTGGGCTTCGAGAATCGTCGCCTCGCTGTCTGTGAGAATCCGGGTCAGACTCGACGTGGTCCCACCCCAACTGACTCTGTACAACACGCGGTTTTCGACGCGGGCGACCGCGGTCAGCTCGTCGACGATGCTGTTGTCTCGAACGGCGCGTTCGAACGCCTCGAAGTCGGTGCCGCGCGCCCAGAAGAACGGCATGACCTCACCGCCGGTCGGGACGACGCGCTCTAGCTCGATGTGGACGCCGTTCGACACGGCGGTGACCCTCCCGAGGTCGAAGCTCTCAGAGTCGATCGTCAACTCGACGATTACGGCCATTACTGGCTGCCATTTCGCCGCCGCCGTATTGAACTCCTTTGTCAAGACACTGCTAAAAATCGGGTGTTGGGTTGTTCTGGGAGCCGGTATTCACTCCATTCAGCTAGTATTCCGCCCGAAAGAACTCGTTCGTGACCAGGTTCGGTTCATAACATGTAACGGAGGTTCCGATTGGCTACTTCAATGACCGGACTGTGAAAGCAGAAAGAGAATGCTGACTTGCTAGCTATGCTCTCTCGGGGGACGTAGTTGTGAACGCACACAGACATCGACAGCCGTACGCCGCCCGACCGCGTCGTGATGGCGCAGAGGCGTACGGACGTGTGAGTGACGGGCCGCGCTCTCGACGGTACCGGTATCGGGTGGTGTCCACCGGGTGCCCGGAGCGGGGCCTTCCGGCGACTCGCGGGAGACGCTTTGCCTCGGCGTCTCGCGCCCGTCGCGCGACGCCTGTTCGGATCCAACGGGGGTCGTGCCGATGGTAGCCGCGACATCCCCCCGCCTCGACGAGGCGTTCGACGCCCTCGGAAACGTCCATCGGCGGCAGTTGCTGATGGGCCTGCGCCGACGGAGACGCGCGCGCCTCGAAGCGGCAACGCGGGACGCGGCCGTTGGTGGCGGCTGCGACCGCGACCGACTGAAGGTGGAACTGTTCCACGTTCATCTGCCGAAACTCGCTGACGCCGGCTTCGTCGAGTGGAATCGCCATCTCGGTTCCGTCGCGCGCGGCCCTCGATTCGACGAAATCGAGCCGCTGTTGCGATTTCTCGACGAGAACGCGGGCGAGTTCTCGGCGAGCGGCTGTGACTGACGCGGCCGCCTCATTCACGCGTCGTCGGCGAGCCGTCGTGGGGGCGACTCGCCCGGAGACGTGATTTTTTCGACGCCGACGCCTCGCAGCGCGGCGTCCGTACCGCCCACCTTATCCGTCACGGCGGCGAACCGCCGGTATGTTCGAAGACCGACCGAACCGCGACGAAATCGTCCTCGTCGGGCGGTCGAACGTGGGGAAGTCCACCCTGATGCGAGAGCTGACGGGTCACAGCAAGTTCACGACGGGGAAGAAGCCCGGCGTCACCCGCAAACCCAACCACTTCGACTGGAACGCGGAGCACTTCATGTTCACCGACCTCCCCGGGTTCGGCTTCATGTCCGGCGTCGACCGCGACACCCGCGAGGCCATCAAGACCGACGTCGTCCAGTACATCGAGGAGCACGCGGACGACATCCTCGCGGCGGTCCTCGTCGTCGACGGGAAAAGCGTCATCGACATCATCGACCGCCACACCACCGAGGACTCCATCCCCCACGACGTGGAGATGTTCTTCTTCCTCGACGAACTCGACATCCCGACCGTGGTCGCGGTCAACAAGATGGACAAGGTCGACGACCGCGACGAGCGCCTGAACGACCTCTGTGACCGCCTCGGTCTCTTCCCGCCGTGGAAGCAGTGGCGGAACGTCATCGCGCCCATCACGGCCAAGCGCGGCGACATCTCGCACCTCGAAGAAGCCCTGCGGTCGCACCTCCACGAACAGGGCCGCGACGACCTGTTCAAGTTCCTCTGAGCGGCCCGCCGACGCGCCGGCCGTTTCGCCCCCGGTTCGGACGCGGCGGCCCCTCACGCCACCCGGTTCGTGAGCGGGTCGCCGGCGGCTATCTTCTCGACGTTCTCCCGCACGAGCGCCGCGATGTCCTCGTGGTACTTCCCCGTCGCGGCGCTCACGTGCGGCGTGACGAGCACCTCGTCGAAGCTCCACAGCGGCGACTCCGCGGGGAGCGGTTCCTCGGCGAACACGTCGAGCGCCGCGCCCGCGATGTCGCCGTCGTCGAGCGCCGCCACGAGGTCGTCTTCGTCGACGACGGGCCCGCGCGCGACGTTCACAAGGTAGGCGTCCTCGCGCATCGCCTCGAACGCCGGCGCGTCGACCATGCCCGTCGTCTCATCCGTCAGCGGTAGCGCCAGCACGACGAACCGGGCGTCGGCGATAGCCTCGTGGAACCGGTCGGGCGTGAACACGGTCGAGACGTTCTCGACCGGGTCGCCGGAGCGCCGGACGCCGACGACCTCCATGCCGAGGGCGGCCGCGCGGTCGGCGACGCCGCGCCCGAGCGTGCCGAGCCCGACGACGCAGACGCGCTCGCCGTCGAGGGTGAACGGTTCTTTGTAGCGGGGCAGATCCCACTCCCGGTCGCGCTGGGCGTCGCGGTAGGCGTGGAGGCGGCGGGCGAGCGTCAGCATGTAGGCGACGACAGTCTCGCCGACCGTCGTCCCGTGGACGCCGGTGCTGTTCGTGAGCGCCGTCCCAGCCGCCTCGTAGGTGTCCACGGGGAACTCGTCGTAGCCGGCGCGAACGCAGTGGACCCAGTCGGCCTCGACGAACGCGTCTCTGTGGCCGAACGAGACGACCGCGTCGCCCGGACCGAACGTCTCTCCCTCGGCGACGAGTTCGACGGGGACGTCGGAGCTCGAAAGCGCCTCCACGAACAGGCCCGGCGGCATCACGCGACCGACCGACTCGTCGACCGCGATGCGTTCGATGTGCATGGCCGAGGGGTCGCGGCGGCCCACGAAGGAAGTTGCGCCTTCGGCGTCGGTGTCCGGTTTTCCGGCGTCCGATTTTCTGCTGTCCGGTCTCAGTCCCCGACTTACGTCGTCTTCGACCACGGCGGCGGGAGGAGCACGTCGGTGTCGGGGTGGTCGGCGCGCCACTCGGCCCACGTCGTCACCGACGATGGGAGAATCGCCAGTTTCTCGCCGGCCTGCGACCCGCAGATGCCCGTCGCCAGCAGTTGGCTCCAGTAGCTCCCGGTCGCCTCGTCGTAGAGCACGAGGTTCGCGGCGTTGCGGAGTTCGGTGTCGCCGGTCAGGACCGACGCGCCGAACACCCGGCCCTCGGCGGCACTCGTAAAGCCGTAAGCCGCGGGCGGCTGCCACAGCTGTCCCGATGGGAGAAACGTCGTCGGAACGCCCTCGACGAGTCGCTCAGCGACGAGGCCGGCCTGACACATCGGGCAGTACGCCACGAACAGCGGCTCGCCGCCGAGGCTGTCGTTGACGACCTCGTGCCACCAGAGGACCGAAAGCGGGTACGCGCGGGTCGCCCCGCCGCGCTCGACGCCGACGACGTACGTCTCGTCGTACAGTCCGGGTTCGGGGTCGTCGCCGAAGCGGTACTTCGCGTCCACCCGCCGGCCCGCCCACCCCGAAGCGACCGCGGGTTCGACGATGGCGTGGATGCCGTCGACGATGTTCGGCGGCGCGCTACAGACCGTCCGCGGGAAGCCCTGCGCGACGACCGGGTCGGGGTTCTCCGGCGCGGGGAATCCCACCATCGGCGGCCGCATCCCTCCGACGGTACAACCCGCGAGGCCGGCGGTCGCCGCGCTCACGAGTCCGAGAAAGGCACGGCGGTACATACAATAATTCGGTGCGGAGATAGCAAGGACCTTGCGGAGGTTGTGTGTCCGTGTCGCACGGGACGACGGGGAACGATGCCTCTCGATTCGTCAGTCTTCGCGAGGTGAGGGCACGGGGCTCACGGGTTGGCCCGGAGCGTCACGCGCTCAGCCCGGTGGTCCTCGATGAACGCGCCCGGCCCACCGAAACTCACCTCGCCATCGAGGGTCTCGAGAACGAGGCTCGTCTCTAACGTGTAGTCGTTCGACGCCGGTTCGACGAACGCCTGTCTGATGTCGATTATCTTTCCGAAGAACTCCTCGCCGCTCTCCGTCACGACGTCTGCCCAGAGGTCGGTCCCCGCTTGCCGATGGAGGAACGCGTGGAAGACCGCCTCGCGGAACCAATCGTACGACGCCGGAAGCGGGTCGGGGTCTGTCACGTACTGAAGCTTCGAGGCGGGCCAGTAGGCGCTGAGATACATTCCGAGAACGGACCCCGCGAGATGGTTCTGTGTGACGGTGACCGCGTCCTTGTCGTTGTGTGGTAGTTCGAGGACGTGGGGGTCACCGATCATCGCGGATTTGTCGTCGACGGTGTAGAGGAACGGGAGGCTCGCGTCCCAGTAGCGGACGGCGTCCGCGACGTCGGCGAATTCGTGGGTATCGTCGTCCACCTCGTCCATCTCGCCGAGCAGGAGGAAGATAAACACGCCTCTGGCGGCCGCGTCCTTGAGTTCCGCTTCTATCTCGGGATAGACGTGTTCTGGCACGGCGACTAACGCCTCGACCTCCGCCTCCGAGAGGGCGGTCCGCATCCGTTTGAGCGCGGTCTCGCGGGACTTTATGATTCGTATCTCGGGTGCCTGCTCGGTACTATCGTCGAACCGCTCCTTGAGCGACGGCGTTATCGATTCGATGCGAGTGGAGAGGTTCTGCATCGCCTCCTCGGGAGGTAAGGCGCTGATCGTCGTCGGCGACGCGTGTTTCTTTACCCGGACGAGCCCCCGCCGTTCGAGTCGCTCGGCGATGCCGTAGACTCCCCGTTGGCTGACGTCTGCGGCTTCCGCGATGGCACGGGTCGTCGCCTCTCCCAGCGAGAGGAGTGCGAGATATGTGTCGATCTCCGTATCGGACAGGCCGAAGACGCTCAGTTCCTCTCTGAGCGTCGCATCGTCCAGTCCACTGGACCGAGTCATTTCGTTCACGTAAGGTAGCTGTTCATTCATATAGATACTTTGTGTCGTGTGCGGTGTCTTCGGGCGGTCGGAGCGGTATCGGACACCACGGAACCGGACGTGAAACTGTCACATACTGTTTTTCAGCTCACTGCAACGGTCACGTAGCCCTCGAAATCGAGGATGACCCGCTGGGTGCGGTCACCGAAGAGCGCCTTCTTGGTCGGTGACCGGCGCGGTCCCGAAAGGAAGACGTGGTCACAGTCGGTCTGTTCCGCGATATCGACGATTGCGGCGGCCTGTTCGTTCGCCTCCGCGACGACGGTTCTGAGTTCGTAGTCGACGGCCGACCCGAGGACCTCGCTCGCAGCGTCTTCGACCTCGCCGGACACGCCGTCGAGGACAGCGTCTTCGTCGTAGCTCGTGTGCTCTGCCCGGCCGATGGCATCGAGCGTTCGTTCGACTTCTTCGTACTCGTCCGGCGTCGCGAGTGCGACGACGACGAGGTCCGTCCCGCCCCCGACGGCGAACGTCCGGGCGCGTTCCAGCAGGTTTCGGTCACGGTCTATCCGGTCAATTGCGACAAGTGCGCGTGGCATTGTTGTGTATGGGTTTGGGTGTGTCTCGTGTCTCACCGGCTCAGCTCGATTTCTTCGAAGGGGTCCCAGTCGAAGTAGATGAACGCGGACGAACCGACGACCGTCACGCCGAGCATTCCGAGGCTCAGGAGGGTGACAACGGACGTCGCCGTCCCCGGTTCGATGTACGGGAGCGAGAGCGCGAGGAAGGCGAGCAAGACCACGCCCGAAACGAAGAACGCGCGCCAGACGGCGGTCATCGGTGGCACCTCTCGCGGGAGTCCACGGTTTCAGTCATCGCTCTCTCCCCGTGGTCGCGGTGCATCCGTCGGTTCGACGCCATCGAGCGGGTCGCTGTCCCAGTACTCGTGGTCCGGGTCCGTCCGGTGACAACCGGCGCAGTGAGCCCCCGGTTGGCCCGCCTCGTCGCCGAGTTCGGGCGCTTCGGTCGTACACACCTCGCGTGCCTCCGGGCAACGCGTGTGGAAGTGGCAGCCAGATGGCGGATTCACCGGGTCGGGGATATCGATAGAGCGGACCGGCGGGTCGGTCAGTTCCTGTTGGCTCGGGTCGAGGTCGGCTGTCGCCCACCGGAGGACCTTCGAGTAGGGGTGTTTGGGGTCGCGTAGCACCTTCTCCGGAGGACCGATTTCGACGATTTCCCCGAGGTACATGATGGCGACGCGGCCGCCGGCCTTCTCGGTGAGGTACCGGGCGTTCGACAGCGTGTGCGAGATGAAGACGAACGACGTGTTGAACTGCGATTGAAGTTCGAGGAGCAGGTCCATCGTCTCGACGCGCAGCGAGACGTCGAGCGCGCTGACGGCTTCGTCAGCGAGGATGACATCTGGGTTCATCAGCAGTGCACGCACGAGTGCGACGCGCTGTTGCTCCCCGCCGCTCAGCTGGTGCGGGTACCTGTGTGCGTACTCCTGGGGCGGCTGCATCCCGACTCGATCCAGGAGCGCGAAGATTCGCGCGCGCCGGTCCTCGGTAGACAGCTCGGAGTTCCACCGCTTGAGCGGCGCTTCGAGCGAGGTCAGCACCTTCCGATTGGGATTGAGCGCTGCGCCGGGGTCCTGATGGATTATCTGGAGTGCCTTGCGGATGTCACCGTACGAGACGCTCGCGTCTCTGTTTCCGTCCTTGGCGTCCCACACGTCTTGGCCTCGGTAGGTCACCGTCCCGTCCGTGGGCCGTTGAACGCCGATTATCGTCTTTCCGAGAGTCGTCTTTCCGCACCCGGACTCGCCGACCAGCGCGAGGACTTCGTTCTCCGGGATATCGATAGAGACGCCGTCGACTGCCTTCACCCGCTGTGCGTCGTTGAACAGCGAGTCGACGAGCCCTTGTTCTTTCTCGAAGTGCACGGAGACGTCTTCGAGCGAGACGACAGTCTCGTCGTCCCGGTCGGTCGTTTGACTTCCCGTCGAGTTGCGTTGGTCGCTCATGACTCGACCACCTCCAGTTCCAGCGGAACCGCATCGCCGGCGTCGTCGTGGTTGAAACACGCCGTCCGCTGATCGTCTGCGGTGTCGAACCACGGAGGGGTCTCTTCGTGACACTCGTCGGTCGCGAGGGGACACCGCGGCGCGTAGTGACAGCCGTTCGGCGTATTCGCCGGGTTCGGCGCGCTGCCCGGTATCGGTCGCATCGTCTCCAACGGGGCATCGAGGCTCGGGACCGCTCTCAGGAGCGCCCGCGTGTACGGGTGTTGGGAGTTTCGAACGACCTGTTCGCTCGGGCCGACCTCCGCGAGTTCGAACGCGTAGAGGATGGCGAGCCGGTCGGCCAGCCCGGACACGAGCGGAAGGTCGTGCGTGATAAAGAGGATAGAGAGGTTGTACTTCTCCTTGATATCGTCGAGCAGGCTCAGGATGGACCGCTGCATCAGCAGGTCCAGCGCCGCCGTCGGTTCGTCCATCAAGAGCACCTGCGGCTCTAAGACGAGCGAAAGCGCGATGAGCGCTCGCTGACTCATTCCCCCGGAGAGTTCGTGGGAGTAGGAGTCCAGCACTCGGTCGGGGTCCAGATACAGGTCTTCGAGGAGTTCCCGCGCCCGTTCCATTCCCTCCTCGACGTCGTAGTCGTGGGCGTCGAGGGTCTCCTCGAAGTGACCGCGGACGGTCATCGTGGGGTTGAACGAGGAGAGTGCTCCCTGGAACACCATGGATATCTCTTCCCATCGGAGCGACCGCAGTTCCTCGTCCGAGAGGTCGAGGATGTTCACGGGCTCGCTTCCGCGCTCGGGGTAATATCGAATCTCACCGGTGGTAATTCCGGGTTCTTCGACCGCGTCCATCATCGCGTTGGCGAGCATCGACTTCCCCGACCCCGATTCGCCGACGACGCCGAGTATCTCCCCGCGTCTGAGGTCGATACTCACGTCGTCGAGTACCATCGCGTCCCTGTACTCTAAGTCGTAGGTGACGCTCGCGTTTCGGACCTCTATGATAGGGTCGTGCGCGCCGCGTCGTTCTGTCTGGCTGTCTCGTGGCATGTTAGATATCACCCGTGTTTGGGGCGTCGCCGTCGCCGCTGGCGACGGATTTCGCGTGTCGGGCACGGACTCTCGGGTTGAAGATGCGGTCTGCTCCCTGTGCGAGGAGGGTCAGCCCGAGTGCGAGGACGATGATCGTGAGCATCGGCATCAGCAACCAGTGGAAGGCCGATGGCGAGGAGGTGGCGCCGGCCCGGTTGACCGCCGCGTTCATCATGACGCCCCAGTTGACCTTGTTGTACGGGAGCACGCCGAGGAAGTACAGCCCCACGGAGCCGAAGATGACCGCGCGGGCCTGTTGGACGAAGTTCATCGTGATGTACGGCATCAGGTTCGGGATGATGTCGCCGGCGACGATGGTCGGCGTGCTCATCCCCATGATGCGGGAGGCCTCGACGTACTCGTCGTCTCTGATGGTGAGCACCTGCGAGCGAATCGCGCGGGCCAGCCCGGCCCAGGCGTTAATCGTGATGAGGACGCCGATGACGGCCGGATTCCCTTTGATCTGCAGCGCCGTCGCGAGGACGATGGTCAGCGGGAGTCCGGGAACGGTCATCATGATGTCCGTAACGGTCATCAAGACGCTATCCGTCTGGCCGCCCTTGTAGCCGGCAAGCGTGCCGATGGCCGTGCCGAGAACGACGGTGAACACCGCACCCGCGGTGATCATGACGAGCATCGACGGCGTGGCGTGGACTATCTGCGAGAGGATGTTCGTTCCCGACGCGGTCGTTCCCAGCGGGTATTCGAGCGTCCGGAACGCGCCGACGAGAAGCGGCCCCTGGTTCGGTTTGGGTTCACTGACGAACAGCGGTCCGACCGTTCCCAGCAGCAGGTAGGTGACGACGACGAGTAGTCCGGCTCTGGCGCGCCAGTCGTCCCACACGATTCGCGCGGGTGCGAGCACCGCCTCGTCGAGCCACTGGCGGCGACGCTCGGCGTTGGTCATCGAGACCTCCGCCATCCGCTCGAACTCGGACACAGTCTTTCCGCCGTCCGCGACTGGTCGCCCCGTTCCGTCGTGTCCGGTGACGGCAGATCGCCGATCTCTCTCACGCGAAGCGGAACCTGCGTCGGTGTCACAGCTGAGTGCTTCGACGAGCGGGTCCGCGGTCTCGTCGCCCGACGAACCGCCGGACGCGCCGTCTGTCGGCTCAGTAGGACTCACGCGAAGCACCTCCTTTGGCGCGGGGGTCGAGCCACCCGTACGTCAGGTCCGCGACGGTGATGCCGATGACCATCGCGACGGTGATGAGGATGAACGCACCCATCATCAGCGGCGAATCCCGCGCGTTGATGGCCTGAATCAGGTAGAAGCCGATACCGGGGTACGCGAAGATGTTCTCGATGATGACCGCGCCGCCGAAGACCGTCCCGATGGCGATCATCAGCCCGGTGTACATCGGCAGAATCGCGTTCCGAGCGACGTACCGGAGCGCGATACGGCGGGTGGGAAGCCCACGGAGCCTCGCGACCCTGAGGTAGTCCTCGCCGAGGACGCGGATACTGTTTCCGCGCATGCTCAGCGCCCATCCGCCGAACGCCACAATCGCCATCGACAGAATCGGGAGCGTCCCGTGATACAGCACGCTCGCGAGGAAGGGGACGTTGAGTCCGGGCGTCAGTTCCGAGGCGTACCGCCCGCCCGTCGGGAACAACTGAAGCCGGTAGCCTAGGAAGGCGATGAACAGCAAGGCGACGACGTAGCCCGGCGTCGAGTTGAGAACCAGCCCGACGCCCGTGCTGCCGACGTCGAACGTCGAACCCTCCTTGTAGGCCATGAACGCGCCCAGCGACACCCCGACAGTGAACGCGAGGAAGAGCGCGGTCGCCGTCAGGAACACGGTCCATGGGATGGCCGGTCCGATCACGCCTGCGACCGATTGGTCGTACCAGATCGACTGACCGAAGTCTCCCCGGAAGATGGCGGTCATGTAGTCGATGTACTGAACGTACACCGGTTCGTCGACCGCGATGTTGGTCTGGGCCGCGATTCGTCGGTTAATCTCCGCGGTCGACAGGTCGCTTCCGCCCTGTTGAATCATCTGCGCCCGGAGGTAGTCCAGCGGTCCGCCGGGGAGGAGCCTGATGAGACCGAAGCTCGCCGACACCACCACGAAGATGGTGAGAAACGACCGACCGAGTCGCTTGAGTACGTAGCTCATCGGTCCGCCTCACTCACCAGCCGTGGATAGTTCCGTCACGAGTTCCGCGGGCGTGACCGCCTCTCCGTCCCGGAGTTGGTCGTGGAGAACCGGCGAGTCGATCTGTTCGGGCATGTTCCAGTAGTCCGCCGCGTCGGAGCTGTCGTACAGGAACTTGAAGTGGAAGTACGGGTGCGAGTTTTCGTACGACGCCCACCCTTGCAGGGCGACCACGAAGTCGCCGTTCACGTAGTCCTGCCCCCAGTAGGCGGAGTTATCCTTCATGACGGACTCCGATTTGATACCGAACTGGTTGAGTTGGGAAACGGCGGTCTGTGCACCGGCGACCCAGTCAGAGAACCCCGACGGCCCCTTGATGGGGATGCGGAGCGTTTCGCCGTCTTTCCGCCACGTTCCGTTCTGTTTCTGGTAGCCCGCCTCTTCGAGGAGCGCGGCGGCTTTGTCGGTCTGGGACTCCCCGCGACCGTACGTCTCGAACTTGTCGAGGACGCCGTCAAGCCACGTTCCCTCGACCTGGCCGCTCAGTTCGCTCGTCAGGCCGCTCGGGTACGTGACCGCGATTTTCGAGTTAGTCCCCGCACCGGAGTTCATCGCGACGTCCTCACGGTTGATGACGTGGGCGATAGCTTTGCGAACGCGCGGGTCGGACACGGGTTCACGCTCGTGGTTGAACAGCAGGCCGAGCCCCCAGTGCCGCGGAATAAGCGACGTCTGGACGGAGTCCGGGAGTTGGTTCAACTTGTTATTGGGCATGAACAGCGTCGCCGACCCGTCGGTCTCCTCGTTGATGAGCGAGTTCCACCGGCTCTGGTTCGACGGCTTGTAGAGGTACTCCACCTCGTCGAAGTTGATGTTCGCCGCGTCCGGGTGGTCCTCGTACTTCGACACGAGCGTCCGCTGGGTGTCGGCGTCCTCGAACGTGAACGGTCCCGACCCGACCGGTTCCGAGACGACTTTGCTCGTGAGTTCTCCCAACACCGAACTCCGCTCGTCGGACGACTCGGCCTCGTCGAGTCGCGTCACGAACTCGCCGTACGTCTCCTCGTGTGCGACGAGGTACTTCGGCTGGAGATACGCCAGTAAGATGTCCTCGTTGACCTGAGTCGCCAACGATATTTCGGCCGTCGACTCGTCGGTCGCGGTCACCCGGTCGGCGACGTTACCCTCGTCGTCCGGCGCGACGAACCGGCGGAGACTGCCGCCGTTGTAGATGTCGAGTTTGATCTGGTTCACCACGTCCGTCGCGGTGACGGCTGTCCCGTCGTGCCACGTCTGTCCCTCTCGCACGCTCAGGGTCAACGTCTCCCCGTCGAGTTCCCAGTCCGAGACGAGGTAGCCGGAGTACTCCTGCGTCTCGAGGTTGTAGTTCATGAACCGGTCGAACAGCGTCCGACGCGGCTCCGCGAAGTTCTTGGCGTTCCACGGGTTGTACTGCGAGTCCTTCGGAACGGCCCACTGAGCCAGCGTCATCCGCTCGTCTGAACTCTCGTCCGAGGACGTCCACTCACCGTACCGCGGAAGCCAGTCAGTCGGCCAGTACGTCTGGATCTGCTCGCTGTCTTTTGACGGAACGTTCCAATCGTCGGTCGTCTGGAACGACTGTGCCAGTTTCTCCTGCAGTGGGAGCACGGGAAGCGTCTGGTTGGTGACGTACGCCAACTCTTGGATGAGCGCGAGCGACTCGCTGTCGACCTCGACCGGCGTCGTCGTTTCGGTCGCGGTGTCCGCTCCACCACCTCCGTTCTCGCTTTCAGTCGTCGTTTGAGTCGCTTGCTGTCCGCCACAGCCCGCGAGCCCCGCTGTTACCCCTGCTGCGCCGAGTGCCTGCACGAACTGACGCCGCGAAACCGGCGAACGCTCCGTGCTTCCCATGTCATCATTCGTCATGGTTCACCTACGATTGTTACACACTAGAGTAAATAATTTCGGGTAGAAACTGTTCTTCGCGATTTTACTCTCCTTTAAGTGTGTTCTCGGTTACCATCTGAGGTAGCGACGGGAGAACATCCCGCAGACACGAACAATGAACGCAATAGAACCACGCTACGGGCCCCAAGCGGCGAACGAACTCCCGCATCGAACGTTCACGAAGGCGACGCGGTACGCGTGCGGTTCGCGGTACGGACCGAGCGACAGCGGTGAGGAGCAATGAGTTCCGTGGAGACGAAAGCGGCAACGGACAGTCAGTGGTGGAAGGAGGCGGTCGTCTACCAGATATATCCGAAGAGCTTCAACGACGCCGACGGCGACGGTGTCGGCGACCTTCGGGGCATCGAGCGCCGGGTCGACTACCTCGACGAACTCGGGGTCGACGCCGTCTGGCTCTGTCCCGTCTACGAGTCGCCGCAGGCGGACAACGGCTACGACATCAGCGACTACCGGTCGATACACCCCGCCTATGGCGACATGGACGACTGGAGGCGACTCCTCGGTGCCCTCCACGAGCGAGATATCCGGCTCGTCATGGACCTCGTGGTCAACCATACCTCGAAAGAACACGAGTGGTTCCAGCGCTCTCGGCGGCGCGACGGGGAGTACGAGGACTACTACATCTGGCGCGACGGGAGTCCGGACGAACCGCCGAACAACTGGGAGTCGTGCTTCGGCGGCCCCGCGTGGACCTACGACGACGAACGCGAGCAGTGGTATCTGCACCTGTTCGACGAGAACCAACCCGACCTCAACTGGCGCAATCCGGCCGTCCGCGACTCCGTCTACGAGATGATGGAGTGGTGGCTCTCGCAGGGCATCGACGGCTTCCGAATGGACGTCATCAACCTCATCTCCAAGGCCGAAGACCTGCCCGACGGCGAGCCGGGGGCGGGACAAACCGGTACAGAGCACTTCTTCAACGGGCCGAACATCCACGAGTACCTCCGAGAGATGCGCGACCGAGTGCTCTCGGACGATTCGCTCTTGACCATCGGCGAGACGCCGGGTGTCGGCGTTGACGACGCCAAGGAGTACGTCGGCTCGGACGGGGACGGTCTCTCGATGGTGTTCCAGTTCGAACACGTCACGTTCGACCACGACGAGCACAAGTGGGACGCCGGTGACTGGTCGCTCGTCGAGTTCAAAGAGATTCTCTCGAAGTGGCAGACCGGCCTCGAAGCCGACGGATGGAACAGCGTCTATCTGAACAACCACGACCAACCGCGGATGGTCTCTCGGTTCGGCGACGACGGCGACTATCGCCGCGAGTCGGCGAAACTCCTCGGAACGCTCACCCACACGCTCCAGGGGACGCCGTTCATCTATCAGGGCGAGGAGATCGGGATGACGAACGCCTCGTTCGCGTCTCCGGACGACCTCCGAGACGTCGAGTCGCTGAACTTCATCGAGGAATCTCTCGAACGAAGCGACGTCCAGTCCTACGAGGACGTTCGGGACGCCATCGAGTACGTCGGCCGGGACAACGCCCGCACGCCGATGCAGTGGTCGGACGACCCGAATGCCGGATTCACCGAGGGCGAGCCGTGGATACAGTGCAACTCGAACTACGAGACGGTCAACGTGGAGCGGGCCCGCGCGGACGAGGACTCGGTCTTACACTACTACCGCGACCTCATCGAACTGCGCGACGAGCGCGACGTCTTGGTGTACGGTGAGTTCGAACTCCTCCTCCCCGACCACCCCGCCGTCTTCGCGTACACGCGAACGCTCGGCGATGAACGCGGTCTGGTGGTCCTCAACTTCGAATCGGAACCAGTCGAGTTCGTGGCAGCGGGTGTCGCCCTCGATGGGCTCGAACTCGCCATCGCGAACGCCGACGCTCCGACCGTGCCGAGCGACACGTTCGAACTCGGGCCGTACGAGGCCCGCGTCTACCTCACGCCGACACAGCACACCCAGACACGATGACGACACACGACTCCCAGACGATAGCACTGCCCCGAGACACGAACGTCGACCGAGCGTGGTGGAAGGAGGCGGTCGTCTACCAGATTTACCCACGTAGCTTCAACGACAGCGACGGTACCGGCGTCGGCGATATCCCCGGCATCACCGAAAAAGCGGACTACCTCGACGAATTAGGTGTCGACGTCGTCTGGCTCTGTCCGGTGTACGACTCGCCGAACGCCGACAACGGCTACGACATCCGCGACTACCGCTCGATAATGGACGAGTTCGGGACGATGGCGGACTGGGAAGCGCTCCGCGACGCCCTCCACGAACGAGACATCCGCCTCATCATGGACCTCGTCGTCAACCACACCTCGAAACAACACGTGTGGTTCCAGAAGTCCCGGCGTTGCGAGGACGGCTACGAAGACTATTATCACTGGCAAGACGGCGACCCTGACGAACCGCCGAACAACTGGCAGTCGATTTTCGGCGGTCCCGCCTGGTCCTACGACGAGGAACGCGGACAGTGGTACCTCCACCTCTTCGACCCCGAACAACCGGACCTGAACTGGCGCAACCCCGACGTCCGAGACGCCGTCGCGGACGTGGTCACGTGGTGGCTCGAGAAGGGTATCGACGGCTTTCGCCTCGACGCCATCGACCACCTCTCGAAGGCCGACGGATACCCCGACGGGGACTCCGACGAACCGATTACCGGGCTGGAACACTTCAGCCACGGCCCTCGCCTTCGCGAGTATCTTACTGAACTCGCGACGGCGTTCGAGGGATACGACACGATGACCGTCGGTGAGATGGGGGGCGCAGACATTGAGCAGGTGGACGAGTACACCGGCGAGGACGGGCTCAACACGGTCTTCCAGTTCGAGCACATGGGGGTCACCGCCGGGCCGGACGGCCCGTGGGACCCGGAACAGTTCGGCGAGTGGGACCTCACTGATCTCAAGGAGATTATCGGCCAGCAGCAGGGCGAAATCGACTGGCCCGCGCTCTTCTTCGGGAATCACGACCAGCCCCGACTCGTTTCCCACTTCGGCGACGACGAGGCGTATCGCGAAGAGAGCGCGAAACTCGTCGCGACGTTTCTCTTGACGCTTCGCGGAACGCCGTACATCTATCAGGGCGAAGAGATTGGCATGACGAACGACGTGTTTTCGAGCCTCGACGAACTCGACGACCCGATGACCGTCGGCATCGTCGAGGAACTTCTCGAAGAGGGTGCTATCGACACCTACGACGACGCCGCGGACCTGGTTAACCACCGAAGCCGAGACCACGCCCGCACACCGATGCAGTGGTCGGACGAACCGAACGCGGGGTTCACCACCGGCGACCCGTGGTTCGCCGCCAACGAGAACTACACCGACATCAACGTCGAATCGTCGCTTACCGACCCGGACTCCGTCTGGAACCACTACCGGCGGCTTATCGACCTCCGTCACGACGAAGACGCGTTCGTCTACGGTGAGTACGACGACGTGCTCCCGGACGACGAGCAGCTATACGCGTATACGCGAACGCTCGGCGACGAGCGGATGCTGGTCGTTCTCAACTGGTCCGACGACACCGCGACCCTCGACGACCTCGTGGTGGAGACGAGCCACGCCGAAGTGGTGCTCAGTAACTACGACGGCGTTTCCGACGACCCGTCCGCCGGGTCGTTCGAACCCTACGAGGCGACGGTCTACCGAGTCGGTTCCGCCTGAGGGACGCCGAACCGGCGTTCCCGTCTCTCTGTTCTCACTCGCGTTCTCTGAGTAGTGGTCGCAGGCGAAACACACGCGATACTAGAGGATGTGTCGTGTCGACTCGGCGCGGTAGTAAGATGGTGGCTCAGTTGTAACGTGTCATCACAAGGGGCTGAGTGGGGGTAACCTTCGTCATCGCCACCGTGTCGCCGTCAGAGTCGGACGCTCAAGAATCCACCCTTTTCGGCCTGCGACTGGTCCGCAATCAGCCGGTCTCCTCAGCCACCCCGTCCCGGAAGTCCAACTCGGCGAGCGCGGCGTGTTCTTCCGCAATCGTAGAAACCGCATCGGCGTCTAACACGCCGCCCTCGGTGACGACACCAGTCACGAGATCCGCGGGGACGACCTCGAAAAGCGGGTTCTCGGTTCCTACCGCGGCCTCGCCGTCGTACAGCGCGCCCGCGTCCTCGCCGACGAAGCGGTCGTCGCCGCGAATCTTGTCGCGGGCGCAGACGGCGAACACGGGGACGTCGGCGCGGGCGGCCGCGAGCGCCACGGGGAGGCTTCCGACCTTATTGACGACGCCGCCGGACGCGAGCACCGAGTCGGCCCCGAGGAGAACCGCGTCTGCTCTTCCGCCCGCGACGAGTCCGGGGAGTGCCGCGTCGGTCGTCAGCGTCGCATCCTGGCCGCCTCGGGCGAGGCTCTCGGCGACGCCGACACCCTCGCCGCCCGGTCGGGATTCGGAAACGAGGACGCTCGCCCCGGCGGCTTCGAGCGCGGCGAGGACCGTCCCCGACCGCGAGAGCGTGGCGAGTCGGTCGAACCCGCGTTCGCGGACGAGTTCG
>NZ_JAMYJY010000006.1:0-75713 GCF_024136985.1 Haloferax sp. AB510 | reverse complement strand
TGGCCGCCTCGAACTCCTCCATGGAGTCGACGATGTCGTCCATGCTCGGGACGTAGGTGGTCAGGTCGAGGAGCTCCTCGTGGAGTTCCTCGCCGTCGAGTTCCTGTTCTTCGCCGTCGACGCGGAGCACGTAGCTGTCGTCGCCGACCTGTTCGAGCGAGAGTTCGTCGCCGTCGTACACCTGACGACCGTCCTCGTCGTCGAGTTCGATTTCGTCGTCGTCGAGTTCGAGGAGCCAACTGCCGGCCTTCGGCGGCAGGGGAGCCTCGTTGGCGGTGACGACCTGTCCGGGCGTGAGCGCCCAGATGCCCGTCATCCCCATGGCGCGGTTCTCGACCATGCGCTCGCGGTAGCCTTCGACGTCGCGGATGTCGTCGTACGGGCCGTCGACGGCGATGCAGTTGGCGGCGCTGGCTCCGCGGGAAGTGTTGTGTCGAAGTTCGGCCCACGCCGGAAGCTCGCCGGTCGGCGTCATGGCGCGCATGTCCTTCGTGTAGTCGACCTGCCCGTCGACCAGGAGGAACAGCCGTTCGAGGTTGTTGGACGGCTTGCCCTTCTCGGCGCGGAGGTCGCTCATCGCGAGTTCGGCTTCACCGCTCTCGATGATGACCGACATCGACAGGCTTCCCTCTTCGAGGCCGTGTTCGTTCTCGATGATGGTGATGAACTCGTCGGCCTTCTTCCAGTCGTCGAGGTCGCCGACTTCGGGGATGACGAAACCGTCGATGTGCTCGACCGCACCGTTTTCGGGGTCGGTGATTTCGAGCATCTGCTTGAAGCCCTCGTAGCGGGTCGTGGGGTCGTCGCGGTGCCACACGACGCGGGGGTGAATCTCGCCGGGGAAGTCGGCCCCGTGCTCGGAGACGACCTCGACGAGGTTCTGGACGCCTTCAGCCCGCATCGACGGCGCGGTGGCGTCTTCGTTGTCCGGAATCCAGGTATCGGGGGCCTGCATCCCCCGCAGTTGTGCCGCGCTCTGCAACATCTTCGCCGAGTTCTCGCCGCTGACCGCCGTCGGCGAGGTGAAGAACGTACGTACGAACTCTCGTTCGTAGTTTCTGTCGCTACTCATATCGACAGTGGAAACGTCTCTTCCGAAACATATTAAATATTTAGACTCGCCCAATCGGTGGCCTGCGATTCGACGGTCGCCGGCGGTTCAGATATCGGAAGCCGTCTCGCCGACCGCGGTCGCGGAACGCCTCCCCCGAGCGAACGACATCTGGATGTCACTAACTTACATTATGTAAACGAGTGCAATGTCACGTGTTCACATTATACAGATATGAGGAATTAAATCGACTTGTGTTACATCTATAGTTTTGTAATCTTAGTCGGGTGTCACCCACAACAGCACGAGACGTTCGGATTATGTAAACGAGCTCGCCGCCTCTCGGTTCTCACGTTCCTCTCGATATCCGAAACTCGCGAGCGTCGACTGTCGTCCGATAGCGCCTCGAAGTTCCTCCGTGTTCGACTCGGTGCGACGAGTTCAGGTGGACGTTATGGGACGGTATGTCAGAAAACAATTGTAGTTTAGATACTGATACGAATTTATTGTCTGCCTTTTCACTCAGTACGTCTTACTGTATGGGTTCTTATAGACTTATCTGCAGAAATCTTTGTGTCCGATTAGCTATCTCGTTTGAAGTTCTAAAAACAGGTGGATTTGTGTGGATTCAGATACACGGGAACGTTCCTGAGAGGTCTACACTCCCGCGTGATATACGGTTTAGAACTAATTTTGGGGGGCAGCTGTATGATGGCCTTCTGCTCCCCGATCCTACAAATATATCATATATTAGAATACTTGTTGGAAATAATTCTCACCTGATAACTATCGTTCGCTACAGTCGCGGCGTCTACGCGTGGCTGCACCGGCATTCGGTCGCTGCCGGACCGGACCTTCGAATCGTCGTTACCACTCGTATTCTCGATGAACTCGGCGGGCTTCCTCGTTCAGCACGGGTCCGACTACCTCGGTGATACCATCGAGAATCGCCGCCGACCGGACGCCGGGGCTCGAACCCGTGAACTCTCCGATTTCGTCGCCGCCGACGCCGTACACGACGCGCGCGAAGCCGGCGGTCGCCATCCCGCCGGCGCACATCGGGCAAGGCTCGGTGCTGGTGTACATCACCGTCTCCGCCCGTTCGTCGGGGTCGTACTCTCGACACGCCCGATAGGCGAGGTGTAACTCGGGGTGCCGACGAATGTCGGACTCCGTCACGATGCGGTTCGAGTCGCGCATGACGACCTCGTCGTCGCGGACGAGGACGGAGCCGAACGGTTCGTCGCCCCGGGCGGCAGCCTCGCGGGCGAGTTCGAAGCTCTCGCGCATGTGCGCCTCGTGGTCGAAGTCGTCGAGATGAGTCGTCACGTCGCCTACGGTCTCCACGCCGAGCGGCTTAAATCGAACGACGGCCGCACCTTCGTGTGGTTACTCAATCGCCGTCCGTCGGTTGCGCATCGCCCCGCCGCAGTCCGGACAGCGCAGCGGGTTGTGCTCGGTGAGGACGATACCGCCACACTCGAAACATTCGTACGTTCCTTCCTCGCCGGGAGTGGATTCGACATCTCTCATAGTTCGCGAGCGCCGGTCGTGTCCCAGACGCTCTATCGATGCGTAGTGGGTGTACAAGGGAATATGAAATAGTTGAGTAACAAACCAACTGAAACGGAACTGGTTAGATAACGAACTACTCGGCCCGTCCGGAGACGGAACCGGAGTGTTCGTCGAACAGCGTCGCGAACAGTTTCCGCTGGACGGTCCGCACGTGTTTGTAGAACGCCGGCGGGGAGATACCGAGCGTCGCGGCGACCTCCTCGCCTGTGTTCTCCCGTGGCGATTCGAAGTAGCCGCTGTAGTAGGCCGTCTGGAGTACCTCGAGCTGCCGCTCTGTCAGCTTGTCAAGGAACCGCGAGAAGAGGTCGCGCTCGGTCGATTGGTCGAGCGTCTGTTTGGTCCGGAGTTCGACGCCGGCGAACGCTTCGTCGACGAGATGCGTGACGTTTCGAACGTCGATGCTCTCGGGGACGTCGACGACGAGCGTCGTCTCCTCGGGGGTCGCCCGCACCTCGGCGAGGACGGCACCGTGGTCCGCAAGTTCCGGTGCGAGAAACGGCTGCGTCAAGCGGAGGCGCAGGACGCCGGCGTCCCCGTCGGTGCTTATCTGTCTCACGTCGGCGACGGCGACCAGTTCGTCGGCCGCGGCCGCGACGGATTCGACTGCCCCATCTTCGACGGTGACGAACACGTAGTTCCCTTCGGCGGACTGTTGGACTCCACCTTGGTAGGTGAGCGTGCACTCCGCGTCGCGGGCGAGCCGCGAGAGGACGAACGTGGGGTCGTCGACGGCGAACCCGACGCGGGTGACGGCCGTAGTGAGCAATGCGTTCTTCCGTTCGAGGGCGCTCAGCGCCGACGCGATGGTCTCGCCGAGTTCGGCCAAGACGGCGGTCGCCGTCTCGTCGAAGGCGTCGTGTGTCGTCGCGTACACCGTCAACACGCCGTGCGAGAGGTCGTTATAGACGAGCGGGATGCTGAGCACCGACAGGTAGTCTCGGGTGAGCGCGCCCTTCCGCCAGGGTTCGTCCCGAAAACCGGACGCGACGTTGGGAACGGTGGTCACCTCTCCGGTCGCCGCCGTGCGTCCCGCCGGTTCGACCGATGACGCCGCAATGTCGAACGTAGTGCTGTCGAGATAGCCCCGCTCGTCGCCGGCCCACGCGCGGGGCTCAACTGTCTCGTTGATGGGGTCGACGGAGCCGACCCACGCGAACGCAAACCGGTCGGCGGCGGTCAGTAGCTCACAGACGGTGTAGTCTATCTCCTCTCGCGTCTGGGCTCCGACGAGCGCTTGGTCGATTTCGCGGATGGTCTCGTTGATTCGGTTTAGCTCGGTGAGCCGGTCGTTCTGTCGCTGGAGCGTCCGGTCCTGTTCGCGGAGCCGGGATTCGCGCGTGACGCGGTCGAGCGCCGCCTCGGCAGTCACCGCGAGCAGGTCGGTCAGCTCCCGCGCCACCGCGTCGAAGGCGCCGACCTCGGTCGAGCCGGCGACGAACACGCCGTGGTCGCCGAGTGGCACGTACGCGACGCTCCGGAGTCCGGTCGCGGAGTTCTCCAACCGGTCGGCCTCGTGTACGTCGTCGAAGTACAGCGGACTGTCCTCGACGAAACTGTGGCTCGGAAGCGTCTCCCCGTCCGCGGGCACTGTCGGGAGCGGGCCGTGAGCCTCGCGCATCGCCGGCGAGTACGCCGCCGGCCTGAGTACGTTGGCGTCGGCGTCGAAGAGATAGACGGCGCTCGCATCGAGCGCGAGCACGCCGGGCGTATCGTCGACGACGCGCTGGGCGATTTGTCGGTGAGTCCCCGTGTAGAGGAACTCGCGAGCCGTCTCGTGGAGCGTCGTCAGCGCGTCCTCGCGCTGCTTGCGCTTTGTGATGTCGCGGCAGCTGAAAAGCAGCGTCCCGTCCCGAATCGAGACCTCGCGGACGTTGACGAGGATGGTGTGCTCGCGGCCGGCTTTGTCGGTCACCGTGCTCTCGATATTTTTCAGAACGCCGCGCTCCGCGAGTTCGTCGCGGTCGAAGAGGTCCTCCCCCAACAGTTCGTCGATGGGGACCCGTTCACGCAACTCGTCTGCAGTGTAGCCGAAGATGAAGTGGACGTTCGGACAGACGTAGGTGTACGCCCCCGACTCGTCGGTGATGAGGACCGTATCGGTCATGTTGTTGAGCGTGACGCGGTGGAGTTCCTCGGAGCGTCGGAGATCTCGTTCGAGGGATACCCGCGCTGTGATGTCGATACCCTCGACTACGACCGACGCGACCTCCCCGCGCTCGTCGGTCACGGGGCGAACCGATAGCTCGACGATGCGGCGTCTTCCGACTTCTGACGGTTGTGGGACCACCGCGTTCCCGGCCGTCCCTTCGAGCGCGTTCTCGACGAGTCGTCGCACGTCGTCGCTCGTCGGGTCATCTCCTCCTGTCCACCATGGGAGTGACCAGAAGGCCCCACCGACGAGCGGGTCGACGGGTGCGTTGAGGAGTTCTCGCGCCGTCCGGTTCGCCCGAGTCAGCGACCCCTCCCCATCGAGCACCCACGTCGCCGTCCGTTCATCGTCGAACATCGCGTCGAACTGCCTGGCGCGTTCGCGCTCGCCGGCCGACTGTCGCGCCGACCGGAGTGCCCGACCGGTCCGCGTGAGGAGTGTTTCGACGTCCGGCGAGTCGGCGTCAAGCGCGACGTAGTCAGTCGCACCCGCACCGAGGACCTCGCTCGCGAGAACGTCACTCCCACCGTCTGCGGCGATGACGACGGGAAGAGTGGCGACCGTTGAGCGAACGTCTGTGAGGAGGTCGACGGCGGTCGCGTCCGCGAAGTCGGCGTCGGCCACGACGCAGTCGACCTCACCCGCTTCGACTGTGCGGAGCGCCGCCGCCTTCGTCTCGGCTTCCAGCACGGTGACGCTGGGTCGCGAACCGAGTTCCTCGGCGAACCGCGCCACCCAGTCGCTCTTGCCGACGACCAGCACGCTGCCAGAATCGGGGACACCGGACATGGCTAGAACCCAACCCCCTGTTGACAAAGGCGTTCGCTATCTTACCGTCGCAGCTAGCAATAGCTCAAGAACTTTGAATAATCTGAACTTTCCAAATAATGCAAGTGTGTTGGAAGTTTTAGATTTCTCAGGAAATGTAGGTTCTTCCAGCCACGTAGGTTGTCCGCGGTTGCCTCCTCCTGTACATTGCGCGGAGTAGTCAGGCGGTTCAAACTATGCATGTGACTTAGATAATTCACATTTCTCAGATAATCTGAGATATTCACCTGTCGTCACCTCCGCACGGTATCGAACTCACGGAGGTTCTGCACGAGTTACAGATTATTCAGATAACTACAATAATCAGAACGGCCCACATGGCTCAGGTTAACCGAATGTGTGGATAACGGGAACTGCGCGGGCAGTCTCGATAACGGAAGTTCTTCGACTAACTGAGTTCTCAGTACTGCGGGTACGGTGTTCTTCTGACCGTATCTCTCCTCGCGTGCGAGTGAGAACAGCCGTCTCCGGCCCGCTTCGGGATCGAGCCAGATTCAGCCAGTAATCTAAATAATCTGAATATCCCGAAGTATGATACTGTTCTGGGTCGCGTTCCTCGACGGCGATCTTCGTGGTATCTGCATTGTCGGGAGACTGTGAGTTCCCTAACAAATCTCCAGTATTAGAGAAATCGAAATAATCTGAATTATCTAAAATGTCTAAAATACCCGGATGGCCCAATTACTGTCCAATACGCCGCGTCAGTTCTCCGGCGCGGGGAGTCTGAGTTCGACCGTCGACCCACCCTCGGCGCGGTCCGAGATAGACACCTCGCCGTCGAACTGCGTGACGAACCAGTGGACGGTCCACAGCCCCATTCCGCTCCCATGCGTTAGGGGTGTCTCTTTCCCGCGTTTCAGAATCTCCCGCTCGGTCTGCGGGATACCGGGTCCGTTGTCCTCGACCGCGATTGCGACTCGCTCTCCTGAGAGACGTCGCGACCAGACCGCGACGACGGGGCAGTCCCCGTCGTTGTGGACGATGGCGTTCTGTACGAGTTCGTCGAGCGCGAGGTACAGCGAGTGCGTGCTCGCGAGCACGGCCTGTTCGCTCTGCCCGATTCGAATCTCCGCCTCGGGATGCTTCCGCTCGTACGTCTGTTTGAGGTCGGCGAAAACGTCGCCGACGCCGACCGGGTGTCTGTCGGTGCTCCCCTCCACGGCGTTCTCGAACTGCCGGGCTTTCTCGCCGGTCGACACGAGGCTGTCGGCGTTCTCGATGATTCGGTCCGTCTTCGAGACCATCGCCTCCGCCGAGAATTGGCTCGCCGCGGCGACCAGCGTGTCGAGCGTCCGCAGTTCCGTATCGATGCCTCTGGTCGTCTCGCTCAGTTTCGCCAGCGTCTCGTGCAACCGGTCGTAGTCGCCTTCGTCTATCGACGGAGTGCCGAGTGCTTCGAGGTCTCGTTTCAACTCGCTCGCGTACCCGCTGACGACGTTGAGGTTGTTCCGAAGGTTGTGGCGAAGCACTCGGTTCAACACCATGAGCCGCTCTTCGCGTTCTTTCCTGTCCGAGATGTCGCGCACTGCGCCGCGGACGTTGGCGCCGCCGTCCGTCGGCTCACCGCGAACTTGCACCCACCGTGTTCGCCCGGTGGCCGTTATCACCCGCATTTCGACGTCGAACGGGTCGCCGTCGACCTTCGAACTCTCGATGGCTCCGTCGATGACTGGGCGGTCGTCCTCGTGAAAGAAGTCCCTGAGCCCGTCGATTGTCACCTCCGCGTCGGGCGGGATGTCGACCAGCCGCTTGGTCCCGTCGGTTAGTCGTAGCTCGCCGGTTTCGTAGTCGACCTCCCAGCCGCCGATGTCGGCCAGTTGTTCGGTGCGTTCGAGGCGGTCGCGGCTCCGCTCTAACTCCTGGCGGTACTCGTAGGTCTCGGTGATGTCCCGGACAATTTTCGTGAAGCCTCTGAGCTTCCCGTCGTCGTCACGCAGCGCGCGGATGGTCACGTGCGCGAGGATGCGCGACCCGTCCTTCCGGACCCGCCACCCCTGTTCCTCGTAGCTTCCCTCGGACTCGGCGATTGAGAGCACCGTCTCGGGGGACGTGCCGTCTCCGTCGGTGGGATAAAAGACGGACAGGTGGCGACCGATAATCTCGTCGCGCTCGTAGCCCTTTATGCGTCTCGCACCCTCGTTCCACGTCGCCACGAACCCGTCCGCATCGAGGAGAAATATCGCGTACTCGGTTACCTCCTGAAAGAACTCTCGGAGGATGAGGTCGGATTCGATGTGTTCGAACAGTTCGCTCCCCTCGAATGACATTATTGGTTGATTACCATCCACATACTCATAAACTGCTCGGCGATTCGAGGGGTGAATGAACGGGATAGCGTCGACGCTCGGGCGGTGAACCATCCGTCAACGAACCGAGTGACGAGGGTCGTCCCGGCGACGAACGCCTGAACGAGCCCCACTGAAGGGCGCAGACCCACTCCCGAGTTCGGGTTGCGGGGCTCGTGGAGGGCATCCCGGCCATCTCGCTCGCGGAGGGAGTCGCTATCGGTCCGCTCGGGTTCGACTGCCCCAGTCGTCCAGAAGTATTTAGCCGTCGGCCCCCAGACACGCAGTCGAATCCCTGTCAGAGTACTACCAGCATGACTCGCCCTCCACTCCGATTCAACCGACGCACACTCGCCGTGTTCGTGCTCGTCGCTGTCGCGCTCCCCGCGGTCCTCTGGACGACGGGTGGCGCAATCGGCGACGCGGGCCCCTCGGTCGACGCGAACGTAACCGAGCGCTACCGCGCAATCGACGCGCTCACCGGAACGCAGACGGTCGAGATTCGAACCGATGGAACGGTCACGTCTCGCACCGTCGCCGACGTGACGCTCGTCCCGGAGACGGAGCGGAAGCGCGTTCACTTTCGGAACGCGGCGAATCGACAGTACGACTGGCAGGTCTCGAACGGCTCGATGCTCTGGCTTCACGACACTGACGAGGACACCGTGACCGCCATCGAGCTAACGGGCCCGCCGACCGAGTCGCGGACGGCCGAGCGACTCCAACTCCTCGTCGCGGCCGCGGGGCTGACCGACAACGACGGTCGCCCGCAGTCTATCGGCGTGTCACCGCTGCCCGTCGTGCCGCGACACGCCGGTGCCGCCCCGCGGGCCGACGTGAATCACGCACGTCGTCGAGTTCGTCGAGACCGACACCGTCGGCGGGCGCGAGGCGTACGTCATCGACATCGCGCCCGAGACGAACCGGAGCGAGGCCGGCTACCACCAGCGGCTGTGGCTCGACAGCGAGCGGTTCTACCCGCTTCGCAAACAGACGGCGTGGACGGCCAACGGGTCCCGACACTCTGTGACGACCACGTACACGAACGTCACGTTCGACGCGGCCGTGTCGGCGGACACGTTCCGGCCGGAGATTGGCGCGAACACGACCGTCGAGCGACCGAACACGCCGAACACGGAGTGGTTCCGGAGCAGAGCCGACTTGGAAGCGCGGAGTTCGATTTCGGTCCCCGACCCGACGGTTCCGTCCGCGTTCGAACTGGTCTACGCCACGCGGACCACCGGCCGCATCGACGGGGTCGGACTCCGCTACGCCGCCGGTGGTCGCGAACTCACGGTGGCGAAGTTCAACTACACGCTCGACATCGATGGCGACGAGCGCGACACGATGGTGGCAGGTCGGCCGGCGACTATCGACTACGGACCGACCACCTCGGTATCGTGGAACTGTGACGGCTACGGCTACACCGTCCGCGGGACTGGCGTCGAGACGGACCGCCTCGTCGAAGTCGGTCACTCGGTCGGCTGTCCCGCCTGAAATCGCGCGAATTTCTGGGTCAGAAACTGGCCCCCTTTTTATATTGTCTACCGGTGCATCAGTTGAACTGCGATGGGCCCCGCCGAACCGATACCGTACTGCCCTCCCGAGCAGTACCGTTCTGTGCCCTCTGACAGCACTCCGGCACCCATCGCGGTCATCGCTGACGCGACAGCCCCTCCACAGCATCGCTGTGCTGCCCTGCAGCACCGTCGAACCAATCCGCAGCCCCACCGTGCTATCCCGACAGCCCCATCGTACATCCGTCCCGAATCGGTCGCCGCGACCAACAGGGGTGGAAACCCATGGGCCTATTAGTCCAACGAGCAGTCATTCGACCACCGTGAGTGAGGAACCGGCGCTGGGTGATATTCTCGACCTCCTCAGCGACGAGTACGCCCGGGACATCCTCGCAGCGACGAGTACCAAACCAATGTCCGCACAAGAGCTTGCCGACGAGTGTGAGATGTCCAAACCGACGGTCTACCGTCGGGTGGAACGATTACAAGCGTACGGACTCCTCGACGAGCAGACCGAGATTCGAACCAGCAACAACCACTACAGCGTCTACACCGCCACGCTCTCCGAATTCTCCGTCGAATTAGACGACGGCTCGTTCGAGGCGTCGCTGACGCGCACCGGCGACGAGTCGTTCCCCGGCGAGGGGGAGACAGACACCGCCGACCGCTTCAAACGGATGTGGGAGGACCTCTGAGATGGCGACGCTGTCGGCGGTTCTCGACTGGCTCATCGTCTCGCTCGCGCTCGGGTCGACGCTCGTCGGGAGCTACGTCGGCTATCAGGCCTATCGCGGCTACCGCCGTCACGACAGCCGGACGATGCGAGCGCTCTCCGCGGGTCTGTTCCTCCTCACGGCCCTCGCGTTCGGCGTCGCCTTCGTCGGGTCGGTGCTCCTGCGCCAGGGCTACATCGGCCTCCAGTACCAACAGCCGCTCACGCTCGTCACGCGGCTGTTTCAGTTCTGTGGCGTCGTGCTCATCGCCTACTCGTTACATTCGCGAGGGTAGTCCGTCCGCGGGTCGTCGCGGCCGGCCGGGGTTGTGGCACTACCCGTTTCCTCACGCGCCTTCTTCTGCTCACGTTTTCGTTCGTCACAAACCGTTCTGACCGTCTCACCTCACGAGTGCGCGAGCTTCCAGAACCCCTTGGGGACGATGGCGAACGCCGGAAACAGGAATAACGCGAGCAGCCAACTCGTGGACGGGCCGAGTGGGGTGGCCACCACGGCGACGACGCCAGCCGCCGTAAGGACGACCGAGGCCACGGCCGCCCCGACGAACCGGCGGTCGAGCGGCGGGAGTCCGGTCGACTCCACCGGGAGGCCGAACGCGTCGACGAACGCCTCGGCGTCCGCGACAGGCCCGAGCGTTCGCTCTGTCTCGTCGTCGCCCCAGCCGACCGTCGCCGCGATGGTTCGCGTCCCAAGATAGCGGTCGGTCGGTCGAGTCGCCACGATTTCGGCGTCGCGGAGGTCGCCGATCGCCGCCGCCCACTGCGGCTCGTTCGTCAGGCGGTCGTGAACGACGAGCCGGTCGCCGAAACGTCGGTAGGTCAGCCACCCGCTCGCGAGCACACTCTCGACGATATCGCCAACGAGCATGAACGCGAGGAGACAGAGCCCGAAGAGACCGAACCCGACCCAGACCGCGAGCGAAGGTGTCCCCTCGACGACGAACGCGGTTCCGCCGATCCAGACCATCGCGGCCATGGTGACGTAGAACGGTCCCGTCGTGGTGACTGCGCGCCAGACCGCGGCCGCGACCACCGCGCGACGGTCCGCGTCGATCGTGACCGATGGGTGGCCGTCGGGAACGGCGACCTCGTCGCGGGTCGCGTCGCTGTCGGGGCCGGAGAGCCAACTGGTGAGCCGGCCGCCGCCCTGCTCTGCGCGGAAGCCGGACCACTCGAAGAGCAGTTTCACGAACACGAACCCCGTGAGCGCGACCGTCGCGCCGCCGAGGATGACGACGAACAGGAGACACGCGAGGAACATCGCCTGCCGGGCGGGGATTTCGACGAGAGCGTACGGCGAGCGCTCCGCGTATCGGTCGCGCCGGAGGAACGTGGCGGCGGTCTCGCCGGCTTGCCCGACGACGAGCGCGGCGACGCTGACGACCGCCTCCGGGCGGGCGAGCACGTCGAGCACCGAGACGACCTCCGAGAGCGGTGCGAGGAGGAAGACGCCGACCCACGCGCCGCCGCTGACGACGGCGGTCGCGAAGGGGACGTTCCGCGGATACACCGGCGGCAGACGCTCGTGAACGGTGACGCTTCCGCGCTTGTCGACGAGGTCGTTGTCGGACAGGCTGAAGACGCCGCCCTCGCGGGACGAGGTCGGCGGCCGGCCGGCGAACAGCGCTTTCACACCCGAGAGCGGGAACAGCAACAGCAGTTCGAGGACGTAGACCGCGAGGAGGGTTTCTGGGTCCCAGCCGAACCACAGCACGCCGGCGAGCGGGAGGAGATTCGCCGAGAGCACCGGGAGGAATCCGATGCCGACGGGGAGAGACGAAGTCGGAACGTCGCCGTACCGTGGAGGAGCCATCGAGTGCGTCGTTTCACACATCCAGTCATATAGCTGATGGAAATCGATCTCGAATCGCCTCGACGGCGCGCCACTACTCGGGGAGCGACTCGTAGTCGGCGACCGCGAGCGCCTGGCCGAAGAACATCAGTCCGATTCCGGTGATGCCGGCCGGAATCGAGACGTTGAACAACAGCGAGAAACTGAGCGCGCCGATGCCGCCCCCGAGCGCCCCCCGCTTTCGGTCGCTCCAGCGTTGGTCACCGAACCGAAAGAGTCGCTTCCACCCGTCGCGGTGGCGGAGGACGAGCGCGGTGGTCGCCGCGTACAGTGGAGCGATTGCCACGGGAAGGAACCCCGGCGTGTTGGCGACCGAGACGGTCACACCGGCGACGACGAGACCGACGACGAGCGAGACGAGATATCGAAGCGAGGAACGCACGCGTTCTGGATAGTTCGCTGACAGTATCAACGCTTGGTTTCCAGTCGCGGAAGCGCGGTTCCGACCGCCCGACGCGAGTCAGACTACCTAACTGTCCCGAGCGAAACGTCTCTCTATCAACAATGCTCACACCCAGCGAGAGACGACGAGCGAAGGTGGCGGTGTTGATGGCGGTCAACGCCGTCCCGCTCGTCGGCGTGCTCGCGCTCGACTGGTCGCTCGTGGCGCTGTTGGCGGTCTACTGGGTCGAACTCGGCGCGTGCCTCGTCGGTGCCGCGGTGAAGGCGCTGTTCGCGGAGGGTAAGCCAGTCTACGAGGCGAACGGCTTCTCGTGGCTCGTGTTCGGTGCCCTGGCCGAAAAGCGCGGGCGCATCAATCTCCCTGTCCTGCCGCTGTCGATTCAGGTCGCGAACCTCCCCGCCATCCTGATGACCCTCGCCGTCGGCAGCGTGGGCTGGGCCCTCTTCGGTGCAATCGGTGTCGGTGGTGTTGGGGAGACCACGGGCACGGGGATGACCGTCGCCGAATCGCTCTCTGTCGGCTTGGGTGTGCTCGCCGTCATCTTCGGTCGAGTCGTCGACGTGGGTCGGTACTTGCTCGGCGGAACCTACGCCTCGGTCCCACCGCAGCAGCCGCTTCGGTCGGCGCTCACGTCTATGGCCGGAACCGGCTCGGCGCTCCTCATCGGCGGGGGGTTCGTCATCGCGGGTGCCCCGCCGCCGTTCGTGCTTGCGTTCGTCCTCGTGGTGAAACTGCTTGCCGACATCGTCGACGTCTACCGCGACCGACTGGAGGCGTTCGACGAGCGCACGTCGGTCGAACTCGGATTCGCTCCCGACACTCCCGAGTGGGAGCGAATCGAGAGTTCGCGGGACGGGTCCGAAATCATCCGCCCGAGGCCGTCGGCGGTCGTCGCTGGCGGGGTCGTCCGCGGGCTTCGGTCTCCACTCGCAGTCGTCGTGGGCGCGGGGCTGACGCTGATTGGCCTACTCAGTACCGCGACGACCTCCGGCGTCGCGGTCGAACTGCTCGGGGGAGCCGTGGTCGTCGCTGGAGGGTTCACCGCGCTGGGCGTCTTCGACTGGTCGTTCCGGTATCTGGCGATGGAGTACCGCGTCGAGGACGAGGACGGAAGTGCCGGGCGAGTCGTCGGCTACGACCGACTGTTCGGGCCGCAGTGGCGACTCGCCCCCGAGTCGCGGGGTGACCTAGAGCGCACTCAGACCGCCACCGACCGCCTGTTCGGAACCGAGACGCTCCGACTCGAACGCGATGACCGGGTCTATCGCCTTCCGCACCTCCCGTCGGACACCGTCGAAATCGCGCCGCTGCGGTCGAATCACCAGCTGACGAACGGGAGGTCGGGCGCGTCAAGCGCGACGAACTCCGAGACGAACTCGTTCGCCGGCGATTCGTAGATTTCGCGGGGCGTGCCGACCTGTTCGACGCGACCCTCGTTCAGCACCGCGACGCGGTCGCACATCACCATCGCCTCCTCCTGGTCGTGGGTGACGTAGAGGCCAGTAACGTCCAACTCGGCGAGGAGCGCGCCGATTTCGGTCCGGAGGCGCGCCTTCAGTTGGGCGTCGAGTCCCGTCATCGGCTCGTCCAACAGGAGGACGTTCGGCTCGATAGCGAGCGCGCGCGCCAGTCCAACGCGCTGTTGCTGGCCGCCCGAGAGGGTCGTCGGGTCGCGGTCTCCCATCTCGCCGATATCGAGCATTTCGAGCAACTCTCGGGCCCGCGCCCGTCGCTCGTGCTTTCCGACGCCTCGCATCTTCAGTCCGAACGCGACGTTTTCTGCGACGGTCATGTTGTCGAACAGGGCGTACTCTTGGAACACTAACCCGACGTTGCGGTTCTCCGGGGGGACGTTCGTCACGTCCTCGCCGTCGAACCTGACCGTGCCGTCGGTCGGCGTCTCGAAGCCGGCGACGGCTCGCAGCGTCGTCGTCTTCCCGCACCCCGAGGGACCGAGCACGCCCAGAATCTCGCCATCCGAGACGGTGAGCGAAACGCCGTCCAGCGCCGTCGTGTCGTCGTAGTCCTTTCGGACCGCATCTAGTGTCACGTCTGCCATTAGCTACCTCTGATGTCGAATCCACGGCGACCGACCCGCTGTAGGAGGAGGGTGACCGCGACGATGATGAAAAAGAACATCGACACGGCGGCCGCCGCCTTGGTGAACGAGCTGTTCGAGATGTGTCGCTGCAAGAAGAGCGCGAGCGGCTGGGTTCCTTTCGCCCAGACGATGTACGAGAAGTTGAACTCCGCGGCCGCGAGCGCCCAACAGATGATGGCTCCCGAGACGATGCCCGAGCGGGCGTTCGGCACGATGACCGTCAGGAACGTCCGCGGCCACGACGCGCCCAGCGAGCGAGCCGATTCCTCCAGTTGTTGGAGCGGCATCGACTCGAACTCGCTTTGGACTGCCATCACCATGAACGGCGCTTTCAGGAGCGAGTAGCCGACGATGAGCCCGAAGCTCGTCGCCGAGAGGTCCGGATACGCCCGGAGGAACGCGACGCCCAAGATGACGCCCGGCACGAGCGGGAGCACCGAAACGGCGTTGACCCACTCTTTCCCCGGGAACTCGTAGCGAGCGACCGCGTACGCGATGGGGACGCCGACGACGAGGTTGATGAGGACGCCACCGAGCGCCAGCCCGATGCTGAACGCCAACTCCGCCGGGACCAACACCGTCAGCGTCTCGCCGCCGAGCGGGAGCCTGAACAGGGGGCTCCATCCCATGCTGCGCTGTGAGCCAATCGTGTCCGCGAGCCCCAGCACCGCTCGCCAGTTCTCGAAGGTGACGAACCCGGAGGGGAGGACGCCGGTCCAACTCGTGGCGAACGATGCGACGACGGTGAGGACGATGGGCGCGATGAGGAACGCGACCGTCGCGAACAGGGCCAGCGTCACGGTCGACCGCCCGAACCGACGCGAGAGGGACGGCCTCATATGCCGACCTCCGCGCTGGTGTACCGAAGTCCGAGGACGGTGAACAGGAACGTGAACGCGAAGTAGACGGTCGCCATCGAGCCGGCGACCTGCACGTCGTAGCCGACGCCGAGTTCCCGCGAGAGTTGGAGCGTCCAGACGACGAGCGTCTGGATGACGACGAGCGTCCCGAAAATCGCCAGCCCCGTCCGGAACGTGAGAATCAGCGCGCCGGTGATACCCGGTCGAATCTGCGGGAGCGTGACGTGCCGGAACGTCTCGAACGGCGTCGCGCCGAGCGTCTGGGCTGCCTCCTCGGCGGCCGAGTCGACCTCGGCGTACGTCCCGCGGAGGATGAGCGTCGCGCGCGGCACCATCGAGTACACGAAGGCGACGAACAGTCCCGGGACGCTGACCGCGAACGCGAGGTCGGTGGGTCGAGACCCTGTCAGGGCGGCCGCGAGCGCCGTGACGACGCCGTTGTTCCCGAACAGCACCAGAATCATGAACGCGGCGACGATGCCGGGGAGACTGATGGGAAACGAGACGAGCGTGACGAGGAGGTTCTCGCCGGGCAGGTCGTATTTCTCGAGAGCGTGCGCGATGGGGACGGCGAGTCCGACCGAGACGAGCGTCGTCCCGGTGGTCAGCCACAGAGAGTCGAACGCCACCTGTCGGTAGTAGGGGTCGCCGAACAGCGTCGCGTAGGCGTCGAGCGAGAACCCGACCGACCGGTACTGGGCTGTCGAGACGCTGATGCGAACGACTTCGGAGAGCGGATACAGCCCCGCGACGAGCAACAGCACGGCAAACGGCGCGCACAGCGCGACGATGCGGCGGTACTCGCGCTCTCGTTCGGTGACGGGGTTCGCGACGGTCTCGAACGCGCCGACGACTCGCGTCGCGAGCCCCCGGAGCGTCGAGTGCGGACTGTTCTTGGCGTGTCGGTCGGACATCCTCAGATGTTCGCGCCGCGCGTTATCTCTCGGATGATGTCCTCCTGTTTTTCGACCAACTGACCGTAGTCGACTTGGAACTCCGTCCGGTCGTACTCGGCCGGGTCGATGAACTCGTCGGGAAGCTCCAGCTCCGAGGAACGAATCGGCCTGACGTAGGCGTCGAGGAACTGCTGTTGGCCCTCCAGCGAGAGGACGTAGTCCATGAACAGTTTGCCCGCCGCCGGGTTCGGCGCGCCCTCCAAGAGCGCGTAGCCGTACGGCATGTTGAGCGCGCCCTTGTTCCCGTCTTCGCCACCCAAAAGCGCGATTCCGACGTTCTCCTCCGCGACTTCGTCGTTGTTGTACTTGAGGTCGAGCCCGGAGTAGTCGTACCGGACGAACGTCGCGTACTCGCCGCGGGAGAACTGCGCGAGGAAGTTGTCGGTGAACTCCGCGCCGCCCTCCTGAATCCGCTCGTAGTAGTCGATGACGGGCTGGAGGTCGTCCATGCTGCCGCCGCGGGCGTTGTTGACCGATAACGCCGCCGCGAGTCCGACCGCCGCCTGCGGGGTCTGGAGCGCGAGGTCCTGCATGATTTCGGGCTGGAGCAGGTCCTCCCACGTGGTCGGCTCGTCGAGTCCGCGTTCCTCGTAGATGTCCTTCCGGTAGGTCACGGCCGTCGTCACCCGGCGGGTCGCCGTAACGTGGCCGTCGTCGGTCTTGAGCGAGTCAGGAACCTTGTCCCATCCCTGCGGCTTGTACGCCTGCGTGAAGCCCTCGTTCCGGGCGACGATGCCGTAGGTGTAGCCGCCGTTGTATCCGGAGTGGGTCATGTTGTTTGAGTGCGAGCGCATGTGCTGGAGCGCCTCGCCCGACGAGCGGTCGTCGTCGTGGACGGCCACACCGTAGGCGTCCTCGAACGACTGCATCAGTGACGGCCAGTTCATCCACCCGGACTGCACACAGTAGAAGTACAGCATATCGGGGAACGCGGTGGCCTCGATGTTCGTCTGGAAGTCCTGATAGCCGACCTCGTACGTCTCCGCGTCGTCGCCACCGGAGCCCGTCGAACCGGCGTCACTCTCGGAACTGCTCGTCGTCAGACAGCCGGCGAGACCCGCCACCGCCGCGGCAGAACCCCCGATGAAACTTCGCCTGGTTGATACCATCACTCGGGCAACACGACCGGTTCCTAAAGGGGATTGCTATGAGCCTAACGTAGCAGTTTCCACGGTTTGAACACCCACATAGCGCTACGAAGGGAACAATAGGACGCGGCGGCGCGCTAGTTCTTGAACGCGCCCGCGACGAGGAGCGGGAAGACGAGCGTTGCCTCGGCTTCGACCTGCGTGTAGTTCGTGTCGTGGTCTTTGATTTTCCCCCACGACACGGCTTCGTTCGGGGGCGCGCCCGACAGCGAGCCGTCGCCCTCCATCCCCGTCGAGATGTAGACGACGTAGTCCGCGCCGCCGCGGAAGAGGTTCGTCATGATGGCGTGGTGCTTGGGGACGCCCCCGCCGACGGCGATGAGACCGGTCTCGTCTGCGAGGAGGCCGTTCTGGATGAGCGAGTCGTAGTCGTCGAGAATCTCGATGCCGACGTCCTTGTCGTAGCCTTGCCGGTAGTAGTAGAGGAAGTTGCCCACTTCGGCGTCGGTGAGCGCCGGGCAGTAGACCGGCACGTCGTTGTCTGCCGCCTGCTTCAACACCGAGTGTTCGTCGTCGAGCGTCTCGCCCAGTTCGCGGGCGAACGCCGTCGGCGTCCGTACCTTCTCCTCCGCGAAGAAGTCCTCGAAGAAGTCGTAGAGGTACTCTTCGAGCCAGACGTACCGGTCGGAGGGGACGTAGATGTTGCCGAGGCGGTTGATGCCGCGCTCGCGGAGTTCGCCTTCGTCGGCGTCCCACGAGCCCATCTTGAACGGCTTGGCAGTCTTGATGACGTCCTCGGTTAGCGAACCGGACGTCGTGATGAGCACGTCGACGAAACCTTCGCGGACGAGGTAGGCGACGGCCTCGCGCAGGCCCGACGAGATGATGTTCGAGGTGAACGTCAGGTAGACGGTCGCGTCCGCCTCCTGCATCTGCTCTGCGATGTCGATGGCTTCGGCGAGCTGCGTCGCCTGAAAGCCGGTCGTCGCGTACGCGTCGAGGAACTCGTCGAAGTCGAAGGCGCCGTCGAAGTCGTAGCCCCGAACGTCGGCCGAATCGATGGCCTCGTCGCTTCCGGGGACGACGTGGTCGTGCGTGTCGTCTTCGGTCATCGGCTACGGCTCGTACCGGCGCGCTTGAATCAGTTCCGTTCGGTTCCGAAAACAGCCGGACGGCGTGGGGCTAGGCACCGACCCACTCGGAGACGGTCACCGGCTCGGGGACGAGTCGACGCCGTCGGACTCCGGGCGGGTGTACCACCACGCCCACGCGATAAGCACGCCTTGAAGCGGCAGGCGAAGCCACAGCGCGGCGTCCGAGGGGTCTCGAAGTGTCGCCGGGACGCCTTCGAGGACGATATCGCTCGTCGCCATGTAGACGTTCGCGGGAAAGACCGCGACCAGCAACGCGATGAGTCCCCACGCGGCGACGCGCTGGGTGCGGCGGAAGACGACGCCGACGCCGAGGGCGATTTCGGCGACGCCCGAGACGTAGACGAGGGCGAGCGCCGCCGGGAAGACGGGCGGGACGACCTGCACGTACGCGTCGGGCACGACGAAGTGCATCACGCCGGCGAGGACGTAGAGCGTGCCCATCGCGTACCGGAGCGGCGTCTTGAATCGACGGAGTCGGTCGGCGGCGAGAGCCATTTCGAATCGACGTTGGACCGGCGGTCAAAGACGCTGTCGGCGACAGCGAAGCGACAGTCGCACCTGGATTCGAAAATCACTATTTAGACAGTAAAACAGTACGGATTCTGATTGGTCTGGCGTCAGAGTTCACGAGGGTCGGTCGGGGAGCCAGACCCGACACAGGCGGCCGGCGGTTCGTGAGTACCGACCGCGAGACGCCCCCTGTGTAACCGTCCATACGGACGACAGTAGTTCTACAAACGGGCATCTTTGCGAGCCTGATATAGTTTAGATAATTTGGGTTATTTTAGAATACAGTTTCATGGTGTTAGGTGGTCATTCTTTCATAAATAAGTGGAATGAATTTGGATTCGAGATGTTTATAACAGGATAATTGTTTCCTCACTCATTAATACTCCATATTTCACTCATTTGTATTATCCGTGATTCTACGGTTTTGTACTGACGGGGTGGGACACGCGATAGAACCACGACACGTCCTCGGCCGCGGGGCCGAACGCCACGATACTTCGTCGCGTGGCGGGACGCTATCTGCGACGGTCGTCAGGGGGCGCGTTCACCCTCGCGTCGCCAAGATATATGCGACCCCAGTGAGTCCGGCCCACGCGACACCCGCGGCGAGACCGACACCGACCAGCGAGGCGGTACCGACGAGTCCGCCGATGAGCCAGACGAGGACGGCCGCTCCCGCCAACAGTTGTATTCGAAGGCCGCTCACCGGGGGCGACCGACGCTGAAGGGTCAGCGCCATCCCGTAGCCGCCGAGACCCAGCGCACCCACGTAGAGCCCGCCTCCGAGAAGGCCCCACACCGAGGCCAGTCCGCCGAGGAACCCGTCGTCGGTCGAATCGTTCGTCGGCGACTGAGCCGTGGCCGTCGCCCCCGCCGTGTTCGGGGAGGCCGCTGTCGTCACCGTCGGAGTCGCCTCTGGTGGCGCAACACCAATCGTCGTCGTGACAGTGTCGCTGTCGATTCCCAGTCGACTCTCGACGGCTAACCCGATGTCGAGAGGCTGTTCGCTCATCGTGACGCTGAGTTCGGGGGTCGACTGCACCCGCTCGGTCCCGTTCACGAAGAAGTGATAGCGACCGACTGGCGAGATGTCGCCCGTCGAGCCGGCCCCGGAGAGTCGGAGTTGGCTCGCGGCGCTCGCCGTCGCCGGGGCGTCGATTCGGGCGGTCGGACGGGCATACAACCCGCCGGGTGCCGCGGTTCGGAACGGCGTGAAATCGACCCAGCCGCGCTCGGTGACGACGGGGTTCCCCTCTCCGGACGGGAGAATCGACGAGTGATACGGACCGCTGGCAGCGCCCCAGTAGTTGGACTCGGCGTCGACGGTGCGAATCGGGTCCACCACGATTCGGGCGGTCGCGTTCGCGCTGACCAGCGGCTCGATATCGACCATCAGACCGCGCTCTTGGCCGTAGATACTGTTGTTGACGACGTGGTGGGTCCTGGTTCCCTCGCCGGCCGTTTGGACCCCGATACCCGTCGGGAGCGCGCCGCTCACGCGACGAATCGTCAGGGCGCTGGCTTCCGCGCTCCGCGTCTCGCTTTCGCCGTCCGTCCGGAGGACGACGACCGTGTCGTCCCAGAGCCGAGCGACCGTGAGCCGCTGTGTCAACTCGGGATTTGCGACGAGTTCTTCCAGCGGAACCGTCGACTCGGCCTGGTTGATGATCGCACCGGACGCACCCTCCGCGACGTACACCCCCGTTCCCGGCGTCACCCTCAAAACGAGAACCGGGTCCGCAAAGGCGTTCGTGTTGAACACGATGTCGTTGTCCCGAACGTCGGTCTCGACGACCCCGCGGACGACGACGCCGTAGGAGTTGGCGGCGATAGTGTTGTTGGCGACCGAAAGCTCGCCGCGATGCGTTATCGGGCTGGCGACGAGCAGCCCCGCACCGGCGTTGTTCGCCAGTCGGTTCTCGCTGACGTTCGTCCGGTGAATAATCAGGTTCGAGCGGACCGAAACGGCGTGACCCCCGTTATCGTGGACGGTGTTATTCAGGACGTCGACCCCGCGCGCCGCCGCTCCCGTCTGGATCTCCAGTCCCGCTCCTTCGTTGTCCCGGACGGTGTTGTCCGCCAGTGTGAGACCCGACACGACGGTCCCATCGAGGGCGAAACCGTCGCCGCCGTTCTCGACGAAGCGGTTCCCACGAACGTCGCTCCCCCGCGTCAGCCAGTTGTTGACGTGGACAGCGTCCCCGCCGTTACCGCGAATCGCGTTGTCGGTGAGGTGCAGATTCAGTTCGAGACTGCGAGCGGTGAGGTCGACGCCGTGGCCGACGTTGTCCGCGAGCGTGTTGTCACGGATGGAGACCGCACCCGGTCGGGGGAGTTGCGTCCCCGACTGGCGGATACGGATGCCGGTCCGGGAGCCTCGAATCTCGTTTCCGGCCACGGTCGCCGTCGTCTCGTCGCGAGCGTCGAGTTGGATACCGGCGTCACCGGCGGTGATGTGGTTGTGCAGCAGCGTCGTGTCGCTTCGGGCCGCGCGAACCGCGATTCCGCTGCCCGCGGTCGCCGAAATCTCGTTGTTCAACAACCAGAGCCGGCCGACGCCGTCAGCGGCGACGAAGACGCCGCTCCCGTTGATATCGCGGAACGTCGACTCGCGAACGGTGAGCTGCCGCACGCGCGTCGTGGACGCGGCGCGGTCGTCGACCGGCGACGTGACGTTTCCGACGGCGAGCGAGCCCCGAACACCGTCCGAGAGCTGTGAGACTGTCCCCTTTCGGAGGTCGACCGCAACGGGATAGAAACCGCGCGTCTCCGGGTTGATCACGTCCCCGTACTCCACGAGGAGTCGGCCGTCGCTCGGGATGCTGACCGGCCTCGACAGCGAGATTCGCACGCGACCGTCCCGCGCCGAGACGTCCGCGACGAACGAGTCGAACGACCGCTCTATCGTCCCGTTTCGGTTGCTGTCGAGACCGATGCGGTCGATGCTCTCCGCGTCGACGTCGTCGACGGAGCCGGCGTCGGCGTATCGGAGTTCTATCGTGTCGAAGGTCACGCCGACGCCGGCGTCGAGCGACAGCGTGTGGTTCGACCGCTCCTCGCGCTCTGCGGGTGACGCCGTAATCGAGGTCTCGCCGGCCGCCCCCGTCAGTGGTGTCGCCCGAACCGCGTGCCCGTCGATGCGGCGGAACGTCGACCGCTCGATGGTAATCGGCGGCGTCTCCGCGGTGTCGTCGACCGACAGCCCGGCGTTCGAGAAGTCACGGAACGTCGAGTCGGTAATCGTTATCGACCCGTCCGCACGGGCTACGGTGACGCCGCTTGTCCCGCCCTGCAGGGTCGTGTTGCGTACGACGAGCCGAGAGTCGCTCGTCCCGTTGTAGCGGATGCTCGCCCACCGGCGGTCGGCGGCGGCCCCCTCACTCCGGGAAATCGTCACCGGCTGGGCCACCGTGCCGTCGACGACGAGTGAGCCGTCCACGGAGAGCGTGATTCCCTCGGCGAGTTGAACGTCGGTCCCGGGGCGTATCGTCAGCGTCGTCCCGGAGTCGACGTGGACGCTCTGGATGATTCGGTAGGGGCCGTCTTCCGGCGTCCACGTCGTGTCCGCGGCGATGTCCGATTCCACGAACGTGGTGTTCGCCTCGCTTTGGGCGGCCGCCGCCGGACTGGCGAGTGGGACGAAAAGCGACACGACGACGAGTACGACCAGTATTCGCCGAGTCCAACCGAGAGATGAGGAAGTCAAGAACATTATGCGTCAGCGTAGATATAGGATATATGTGATTTCCACGAGATATAAATGAAGTGGTACTCGGCTCTGAAATCGGCGGAGATCAGCCGTCGGCCGTCACGACTTCCGTTCACACGGAGAGACGCATACAGTTCGCACAATACTACAACTTCTAGCGACCGAATCAAGCGCTCGATGGACGACCAGTTGAGGAGGTCACTAACTATGCAGTGTCTCACAAGAGCGTCAATGAAATGTCTGTCATATTAACTCATCACCCACGCGAACGACGTCGGGGCCGGAGTAGTCCGCGTAGATGACTGGGTTCCGATACTGGCCGTCGTCGAGGTTCGGATCCAAGACTGTTGAGGTGTGTTTCATGATGACTGACAACAAGTAAGGTCTGAATAAACATTGTGTTCAGGGGCCCTCGATTGCACGGCGTTGAACGCTCTCATTAAGTTGTCTGTCGATAACAGAGATATATAAGATAACTGTCTGAATTTGCCTGAGAAACGTCGAATTGCGCTGCAGTCGAGGAGACCAATATCGGGATTAACCACTGATAGTTTTGTAGATATATTACAATATATTATGAGAAATAAGATGCTCGCCGACGAATTTTTTTCAGCCGACATGGTGCCGACCTAACGGCTGTGTTTCATCATCGCCGCTCGGAGAATCACGACATCTCAGGTCCTGTACTCTCGGTGATCTCTGCGTCTATTAGACATCAGTCTCTAGATTTGAATCGAGCAGTCGGCTCGACTACGCCAAGCGAAACCTCACCGAACCGTGGTTTCAGATCCGCAAAATCCGAGTCGGCCGCGTCCACAACTCGTGGGTGAGTAGCCGTGGTACTTTCTCAATTAATATGCAAGACTACATGACACGAGAACGTCCAACGACCGCATCAATCACTCAACAAACGAACGCCGTCCGATATTGTAAATAAATAGATAAAACTATGTCAGAAATCAGTATTATCTTGCGTCCATCACAATGTGAAATCGAAGCTATTTGCCATCAGTTTTCGGAGTGGCTCCCTCAAGTGCGACCTGCCTCGGCGTCGCCTCAGGCGAGTCGTGATCGCGGTCAACCACGACAAACCGGGCATGTGAAACAGCCACCCTCGTATCTCTCGTATCGGCCGCTGAGTCGGTGAACCGTGGTTACCGGCTGATTCCACCGCCGGACTGCTCGCACACGCGCTCGACCTCGGCGGGAGTGATGACGGCTACGTCACCATCCAGCGTTCGCTTGAGGGCCGCCGTCGCAGCACCCGTTTCGAGTGCGTCAGGGACGGGTTCACCGCGAATCCGTGAGGCGAGATAGCCGCCGACGAAGGCGTCGCCCGTACCTATCGGGTCGATTGTCTCGGTTTCGAACGCACCTTGCTCGTACGTCTCGCCGTCGGCGCGGGCGAGTGCGCCCTCGTCGCCGCGCGTGACGAGCACTGTCTCGAAGCCGAACTCCGCTTCGAGCGACGCCGCAATCGCGGCCGCGTCGCCGTCGCGTCCGAGGACGGTTCGGGCGTCGCGCGCCGCAACGACGAATACGTCGACGAGCGGGAAGAGCGGTTCGAGCGTCTCGCGTGCCGCTTCAGGACTCCACAGCTTCGACCGATAGTTCAGGTCGAATGCGGTGGTCGCCCCCGCGCTCCGCGCGGCGTCGAGAAGCGAACGCGTCGTCGATTCCAACTGGTCGGACAGTGCGGGCGTGATGCCGCTCGTGTAGTAGTAGGCCGCGTCTTCGAGGAGGCGCGTCGGGAGTTCGTCGGGCGTCGCGGTCGTCACCGCGGCGTCCGCCCGGTCGTAGATGACCGACGTGCCACGCGGCTCGCCGCCATGTTCGAGGTAGTACGTTCCTTGTCGGTGGTCGTCGCTCCAGGCGACCGCGGGTTCGACTCCGTGTCGACGCACGTCGGTCGCGACCCGGCGGCCGAGCGCCGAGTCGGGGAGTTTCGACAGCCACGCGGCGTTGGCTCCGAGCCTGCTGGCCGCGATTGCGACGTTCGACTCCGCCCCGGCGGTGCTGAACCGCAGCGTGTCACTCGTCTCTAAGCGGCCTCCTCTCGGAGGTGATAGGCGAACCATCGTCTCGCCGAAGGTCACCAGTTCAGGCGTCACAGTATCCACTCCGTCGGGGCGGGTTTGGCATACTCGAACGTCGCGGAGTCGCGTCATAAGGACTCCGCTCTGGACGAAGTTTGCACCCGGCAGTCGTGGACCCCGAAGGTTAAGCCGTGGGTCATCCTGCTACGGATATGGTCGCTTCCACCGCCCAGCGAATCGCAGAGTCGGGTATCGTCGCAATCATCCGCGGGACCGACCCCGAGACGGCGATCGAGACGGTTGACGCGCTCCGCCGCGGCGGGGTTTCGACGGTCGAGATAACCGCGAACACCGAAGGCGTCCTCGATATGATTCGAGACGTGTCTGAGTCGTTCGCGGCCGACGAGGTCACCGTCGGCGCGGGGACCGTCCTCGACGCGGAGACGGCGCGGGCGACGACCCTCGCCGGCGCGGAGTTCATCGTCACGCCGTCGTTCGACGAGGGCGTCGTCGAAACAGCGAACCGCTACGGTGCACCCTCGCTCGTCGGCATCTCCACGCCGACCGAAGCCGTGAACGCCTTCGAAGCCGGCGCCGACATGGTGAAAGTGTTCCCCGCGGGCACGCTCGGTCCGGGGTTCGTCTCGGCGCTCGGTGGCCCGCTCGGCCACATTCCGACCGTTCCGACCGGCGGGGTTGGACTGGACAACGTGGACGGGTTCTTCGACGCGGGCGCAACGGCCGTCGGCGTCGGGAGTTCTATTGTCGACACCGAGGCCATCGCTCGCGGCGAGTTCGACGTTATTGAAGCGAACGCCCGCGCGTTCAGAGAGGCTGTCGAGGCCGCACGGTCGGAGTAGGAGTTCGTTCGGCTCCGACGGCCGCGACAACCGAGGTGTCGCGCGTTCTGAACTGCACGAAGCGAAAGCGGAACCCGACGGTCCACACTGCTTCGGGACCACGGGGAAGGTAGCGTCGTCACTCCCGACGCGGTGTTGCGCCGTCGGCTTCCGCTCTCACCTACGGTCGGGACGTGCTCTCGGAATCGTTGACTCGGCGCGTCACCGCTCGGCGACGACCTCGATTTCCACGTCGATGTCGACGGGGAGTTTCACGACCTCGACGGCGCTCCGTGCCGGATACGGTGCCGACATGTACTCGCCGTAAACCTCGTTCACCTCGTCGTAGTAGCGCATGTCCTTGAGGAAGACGGTGGCTTTCACCACGTCCGCAAGCGACGACCCGCCGGCCTCCAGAATCGCCTCGACGTTCTCGAGGGTTCGCCGCGTCTGTTCCGCCGGCGTTCCATCGACGACCTTGCCCGTTTCGGGGTCGACGGGGCCCTGTCCAGAGACGTAGAGTTTGTCGCCCGAGATGATGCCCTGCGAGTACGGTCCGATGCTGTCCGGTGCGTCCGCTGTGGTTAGTTCTTTCATCGTTGATGTGGTTACCGTCGTGATGGTACTTCGTCCGCGTCGTACACTTCATTGATGAACGACGTCGAGAGACTCGTCGTGAGGCCGCCGTCGAGGACGACGTTCTCGCCGGTGATGAAACTGGACAGCTCCGATGCGAGGAACAGCGAGGTGTCCGCGACCTCACGCGGCGTCCCGAAGCGACCGAGCGGGTACTGGTCGAGCCAGCCTTCGCGCGCGTTCGAATCACTCCGGCCCTCTGTGTTCTCCATCTCTTCGCGCCTGCTCGCGGTTTCTATCGTCCCTGCGGAGATAACGTTCGAGCGAACACCGTGTTGGCCGTAGTGGGCCGCGATGTTTCGCGACATCGCGAGGAGACCGCTTTTCGCCTCCGAGTAGCCGGACAGACCGATGCCGAAGAGCCCGTTGACCGAGCCCATATGGACCATCGAGCCTCCCCCGGCGGCGACCATGGCCGGGAGGACCTCCTTGCTCAGGAGGAACTGGCTCTTGAGGTTCAGGTCGACCATCCGTTCGAACGTCTCCTCGTCGCAGCGGTGGGTCACGTTCGCGGACTCGTCCGAGCCGCCCGCGTTGTTCACCAGCACCTTGACCTCGCCGAACTCATCGAGCGCGGTATCGACGAGGCTTCGAACCTCGTCGCGGTCGGTCACGTCGCACTCGACCGGAACGACCCGGCCGTCGTGTGCGGCGGTGAGTTCCTCAGCGACCGGTCTCACGTCGTCCAACGAGCGCGAGCAGATGGCGACGTCTCCGCCCGCCTCCGCGAACCGCGCCGCGATTTCGCGACCGATACCCCGAGAGGCACCGGTTACGATTGCCGGACGGTCTCGTAGTGATAACTCAACCATAGCGTGCGCACCGATGTGGTCGGAGCTATTCAACCTTGCTATGGTGTTGCACTATATTCGGTACGCTTCGACGGCGTCGAGGTCGACCGAGATTCCGAGGCCGGGTCCGCGCGGTGCGGGGAGACAGCCGTCTTCGACTTCGAACGGCTCCGCGATGACGTCGCCTTCCCACGCGTAGTACGTCGAGTCCGGGGGAAGCGAAAAGCCGGGAATCCCGCTTACGGCGTGGAGAATCGCCGCCGTTCGAATCCCGAGGTCGAACGCACAGTGGTGGGTAAACGGTACGCCGGCGTCTTCGAGTATCGCCGCCTGTTGCCGGATCCCGCTGATGCCGCCGGCCGGGGTGAGGTCGATGACGCCCACGTCCATCGCGCCGGCCTCGACGAGCGAAGAGATGTTGTGTGGCACGTAGGTGTCCTCATTCGGAGCGATGGGCTGCCGAAGGCGCTGTCGCAACCGTGCGAGCGACACGTGGGAGTCCACCCGAATCGGCTGTTCGAGGTACTGCAGGTAGATACCCTCGTCTTCGAGCATCGCGCCGACGCGAACTGCCTGGTCGAGCGTCCAGCCTTGGTTCGGGTCGAGGCGGAACTCCAGCTGTCCGTCCGTCTCGTCGTGCATCGCCTTGATCCGCGCAACGTCTTGTCGCCAGTCCCTCCCCGCTTTCGTCTTGAGCACGTCGAACCCCGCGTCTAGTGCCTCTCGGGCTTTCACGCGAGACTCCTCGGGTGACAGGATTCCGAGGCAGAACGCGACCGGGACTGGACCGGGGCTGCGGGTGCCGTCGGCCACGTGGGACCTGTGCTGGAGCGTGCTCTGGGTCGGCGCGGTCCAGCCGCCGAGCAGTTCGTACACGGGGCGGTCGAGCGCTTTTCCTACGATGTCCCAACAGGCCGTTTCGACGGCGGAAAAGAACATATCGACGTTCGTGTACTCGACGAACACCTGTCGGCGGAGGCGTTCGATTTCGAACGGCGACTGGCCGATGACCATCGGCCCGATACCGTCTTCGATGAGCGATTCGGTCGCCGTCGGCGAGAGGAACACGCGCATCTCGCCCCAGCCTTCGATACCCTCGTCGGTGTCGACGCGGACGAGCACGCGCTCCATCGATTCGAGCTCGCCGTGATTCGTGGTGTACGGGGCGATTCCGAGCGGTTCGTCGGTACTCGTTAGCGGAACATCAACAGTAACCGCTGTCACGTCGGTTATCTCCATACCAACGCTTGGAGGGGGCGGCAGTATGAAAGTATCGTTTGTTACAGACTCCCGTTCGTGGCCTCCCGAATCCACGACAACGACCGCTCGGGCAGTAGTCCGTAGTTGTAGAACGAGACCCGCGGTACGTCAGCGGCACGGAGTGAGTCGACGATGTCGACGAGCGTGTCGCCGTCGTGTATCGCCGGGTGGCCCGGAAGGAGGCCGACGTGTAACGGTACGTCGCCGGTCACCGCATCGACGCTTCGATAGGCGTCCATCACCGCCTCACATGTGGACTCGTACGCCGGCAGACAGAAGTAGTCGACGTGCTCGGATAGCCGGTCGAGGTCGGCTCCGACCATCCACTCGCGACCGGGTTCGGGCGCGCCGACGTAGTATCCAAGCGGCGTCGACTCGCTCGCCGCGGACAGGTCCGCGTAGAGCGTCGCCAGCGTTTCTTCGCGTACGTCGACGTAGTCGGCGACCGCGTCGTGCTCGCGGAGCCATAGCTCGGGCGAGAGGCCGTGCGGAACGGTTCCATCGACGATTTCGTCGAGCGTCTGTGCGACGGTCTCCCGAGCTGATTCGACGTCGGCGCCCGCGTCCGACGCGGTCGCCCGACAGTGGTCGCAGAAGCACAGTCCGAAGAGGAACTCACCGAGGGTTCCCAGCCGAGCGTGAATCTTCTGGTGGTGCCAACCGAACCCCGTCCCGTAGAAGTAGTCGAAGGTCTCGAGTTCGATTCGGTCGAAGTGCGCCGAGTCGGTCAGGTCGCGGACGAGCCCGGTGAGGTACTCCTGCACGTCGGGGTTCGACGGGCAGAGGCCGAAGACGAGGTCGTCGCCGTGCGCGGAGGTCAGCGTCACGTCTCGATGGCGCATCCCGAGCCGCGAGTTGTGGCAGCCGACCGTCCACGAGTTCAACCGGACGTTCTCGAGGCCGTCGGCGATTTCAGCGACCCAGTCTCCGGTCATCCCCTCGTACGGCACCGGTTCGAGGCGGCCGTAGCCGCCGCCAGGGCGGAAGTATGAGCTCGCGCGTGCGAAGAAGGTCCGCCGCTTCGGGTTGTGCGGCGCGAACGCTTGTACGGCGTGGTAGTTCGTCGCGAGGGTCACCTCGTCGACGCCCAGTTCGGCGATGCGAGCGCCCGTCTCTCGTGGTCCCGCATCGAACACGTCCCACGGGTACGCCCAGATAGCGAACTCCATAGCGGGTCGTCACGCGGGTCGATAATAAATATACAGGAGGGTCGTTACTCCTTGACCGCGCCGGCGGTCATTCCCGCCACGATGTACTGTTCGAGGAACGCAAACAGGACGAGAAGTGGGATGATACCGATGACCGAGACGGTGAGCATCATCCGCCAGTCGGTCTGGAGCGCGCCGACCATCGAGAAGACGCCGCGCGGGATGTTGTACTTCCCGCTGTCCGTGAGGAACGTCAGCACGAACAGTAGTCGGTTCCACGCGTACAGGAACGTGTAGGTGATGCTGGCGACGAGCGCGGGTTTGGTCAGCGGAAGAACAATCTTCGTGAGCACCTGTAGCTGGCTGGCACCGTCGATGCGGGCGGATTCCTCCAGTTCGACGGGAACGGTCTTGAAGTAGCCGTAGAGCATCCAGATGTTGAACGGGAGGGTGAACGCCGCTGCGGGGACGATAACGGCCAGGTACGTGTTGAACAGTCCGAGTCGGCTGATGACGTCGAACAGCCCCACGATGAGCACCACGGGGGCGAACATCTGGACGACGAGGACGGCGAGCAGGAACGTCCGCTTGCCCACGAAGTCGTTCCGCGCGCAGGAGTACGCGGCGGGAATCGCGAGCAGAAGCGTCAACACGACGGTTCCGAGCGAGATGACGAAACTGTTGGCAATCCAGAGGAGCACGTCGGTCTGCGTCCAGACGTCCACGTACGCCCCGAGCGACGGCTGGGACGGCACGAGCGTCGCCGGTGCGGAGAATATCTCCGACTCCGGTTTGAACGTACTGGAGAACATCGCGTAGAACGGGAACATCATTATCCCGAGTAGCGCGATGAGCATGCCGTAGACTCTGACTCGGCGCAGTCCGCCCTCGTCGTGGCCTGCCATCGTCACAGCTCCTCACCTCCGCGGGTGTAGACCCTGAGATAGACGATAGCGAACAGGAGCAACAGCAGGAACCCGATGACGCTGTAGGCGGCGCCGAGCCCGAGATTCCCGTTCTGCAGGCCGACCTGGTAGATGTGTATCACCAGCGTCGCGGTCGTGCTAATCGGACCGCCGCCCGTCATCGTCCAGATGACGTCGAAACTGACGAAGGTCCAAATCGTCGAGAGGAGCGTCGCCATCAGGATGACGCTCTTGAGCTGTGGGAGCGTGATGTATCGGAACTGGTGCCACCGCTCGGCCCCGTCGATGGCCGCGGCCTCGTAGAGGTCCTGCGGAATCGACTGCAAACCCGCGAGGAAGATGATCGCCATGAACGGCGTACCGATCCAGATATCCGCCACGACGACGCCCAACCACGCGATGTCTGGGTTCCCGAGAATCCCGATACCCTGCTCAATCACACCGAGTTTGAGCAGAATGGCGTTGAGATAGCCGAACTGTGGGTGTTCTATCCACCGGAAGACGACCGCGGAGATGGCGTACGGAATTCCCCACGGGATGAGAAACGCCGTTCGGAAGAACTTCCGACCCCGAATGTCGCCCTTGAGGTGAACTGCGATGAGCAGACCGAGTAACGTCTTTCCGGCGACGCCGACCGCGACCCACCGTCCCGTTTGCCAGAGGAGACGGTAGAAGATGTCGCTGTTCAGGATGTCGACGTAGTGTTGCAACCCGACGAACGTCTCGATAGTCGAATCGGCGGGAGAGCGGTACAGCGACAGGCGGAACGTCTCCAGTATCGGGTACCGACGACGGCGACGAGAAACACCGCAGCGGGCGCTATCAAGAGGTACGCGCGGCGGTTCCGCTTGACGTGCGCGGCGGACTGTGCCAGTCGCGAATCGTCGCCTGTCTGGGTACGTTCTTCAGCGAGGCTCATATCGTTGCATTAGTCCATCGCGTCTTCGAGGTCACTCTGGGCGTCGTTCAAGGCCTTCTGCGGGCTCTTCTGGTCGGCGAGCGCTTCCTGTATCGCTTGGACCATCCGGTCGTTGAACTGGCTGAAATTGCTGAGTTTCGGCCGAGCACGGGCGTATTGTCCCGCCTCGACGAACGGCCCCCAGTTCTTCGACTCGGAGAAGTACTCCCGTTCGCCGACCGCCTCGACGACCGGGAGGAAGCCCTTCTGTTTCGAGTACTGGAAGCGGCGCTCCTCGTCGAAGTAGAAGCGAATCAGGTCTCGCGCGACGTCCTTGTGTTCGCTCTGGCTGAAGATGCCCAGGGTGTCGATGGTGAACAGGCTGTACCGGCCCGCGGGCCCCTCCGGGACCTGGACGATACCGTAGTCGAAGTCGACCTCGCCGTTCTCCTGTGATTCGGTTATGTTAAGCCCCGTGTACACGTGCCCGATGACCATCCCGAGGTCGCCGTTCTCGAACAGTTGGCGGATGTCCTGTCGGGTCGACGAAAGCGGTGAAGACTGCGTCACGCCGTGTTCGAGATGGAGGTCGGTGTAGAACGAAAGCGCCTCGACGGCGCCGTCGGAGTTGACGACGGGCATCCCCTCGTCGTCGACCAGATCGGCGCCGTGCGACCAGTGGTAGTGGTAGTATTGCGACCCCGTCTCGATGGCATCGGCGCCGGCGAGGCCGAGCGCCGGGATACTCACCTCGTCGCTCTCGGTGAGGGCCTTCGCTGCCGCGAGCATGTCTTCCCACGTGTCGAGCGCCGGGTTTTCCGGGTCGAGACCGGCGGCCTCGAACGCGTCTTTGTTGTAGTAGAGACACTTGTTCGACGCGGCCCACGGGACGCCGTAGTGCGAGCCGTTGTACATCGTGCCGTTGGCGACCCCCTCGGCGAACTTCTCGCCGAACTCGCCGTCCATCAGGTCGTCGACCGGTTCGAGCGCGTCCTTCCCGACGAGTTGCGGAATCCACCGAGCGGGCCAGCGGCTCACGTCCGGGGCCTGGCCGCCGTCGACTCGGTTGTTCACGGTTTGCCGTGCGTTGTCCCAGGTCACACTCGTGAACTCGACGTCGACGCCGTACTCCGACTCGAAGGCGGCGTTGTTCTCCTCGAAGAACTGCTTGATGTTGTCACCGACGCCCATCGTGAGGAGTTGGACGCTCTGGGTGTCGTCCCCACCCTCTCCGCTGCCCTCGCCGTCAGAGCCGCTTTCGCTTCCGTCCCCGCCGCCGGTACAGCCGGCGACGGCGATCATGCCACCAGCGCCGAGCGCTTGAAGGAGCCGCCGACGATCCAGAGTCTGTCCGCTAGCTTCTTCTGTGGTATTCTCTCGCATCATCGCTACCAATTGCCCCCACATATATAATTGTTTTTATCCATATTTTATTTTTATTATGGTTGTCAGTGTCTCACGCGTTCTGTTCGTGAACCGCATCGAGCAGCGAGGCGAGTTCCTCGGCGATAATCGACCGAATCCGCTCTCCCTTCTCGGCGCTCGCCTCCTCGGGGAGCCCGATGGCGCCCGTCTCGGAGTACGCGTCGAACGACCGGTAGACGCTCACCGAGCCCCCGTCGAGGAGGTCCTGTCCGCCCCAGCGGTACGTCTCACTTAGTGGTTCACCGTTCCGGGTGGACGAATCGCCGACGAGGTCGGGTCGGGCCGCAAGCATGAGCGACGTTTCGAACTCGCCCCCGTGAGCCATCCCACCGGTCTCGGTATCTCGAAGCGCCTCGATTCGGTCAGTCGCTAGCTCGAAGTAGGTCGTTCCGAGCACCTCGGCATCGGTCTCGACGCCGACCGTGCTGACGACGGACCCGATGAGGGGTCCGTTGCCGCCGTGGCCGTTGACGAACAACACGGCGTCGAAGTCGTTTTGAAGTCCCGTGTTCGCGATGTCCTCGAGCGTCGCGCGAATCGTTTCGAAATCTAACGACAGCGTCCCGCCGAAGGTGAGATGGTGTGGTGAGAACCCACTCCACACCGTCGGCGAGACGACGACGGGGAGACCGTCGGTCTGCTCGACCGCAGAATCGACCATCGCCTCGACCAAGAGAGAGTCGGTCACCACCGGCAGGTGTTCACCGTGCTGTTCGATGCTCCCCACCGGAATCACCAGAATCGAGCCCGGTTTCGCTCCCACCGCTCGAACCTCGGCCGCGGTCATTCCTGCCCACTCGTACTCGCGTCGTCCGATTGAATCATACATCATGTCAGGCGGAGTCCGTCAGTCGCGTCTCGTTCACTGGTACGCGCGCGCCGTCGCTACCAAAGAGGTGCATGTCGTCCACGTCGAACCCGAGCGTTATCTCGTCCCCGACGCTCGGTCGGAACTCGCTTTCGACCCGCGCAACGACCTCGGACGAGCCGCGGGCCGTCTGCAGGTAGAGGAAGTTGTCCGAACCGACCGGTTCGACGACGTCGACGACTGTTTCGACGTAGCCTCCCTCGCGGTCCGGCGTGAGGTCTTCCGGTCGGACGCCCAGCGTGTACTCACCAGAGGGAATGTCGACATCCAGCGTGAACTCGAAGCTCGGGGATTCGAAGCGAACGCCGCCGTCGTCGTCCGTTGCGGTCACCTCGAAGAAGTTCATCGAGGGCGATCCGATGAAGCCGGCGACGAACTCGTTGTTGGGCTCGTCGTAGCACCGCTCCGGGGGGTCGACCTGCTGGAGTTTGCCGTCGTTGAGGATGACGATACGGTCGGCCATCGTCATCGCCTCCGTCTGGTCGTGAGTGACGTACACTGTCGTGACACCGAGGTCCTCCTGAATCCGCTGGATCTCCGTCCGCATCTGCGTCCGGAGTTTGGCGTCCAAGTTCGAAAGCGGCTCGTCCATCAGGAACACGTCGGGGTCGCGCACGATGGCTCTCCCGAGTGCGACCCGCTGTTGCTGACCGCCCGAGAGCTGTTTCGGAAGGTCGTCTAACAGCTCCGAAATCTCCAGCATCTCGGCGGCATCCTCGACACGATCCCGGACCTCGCCGTCGTCTTCACCGGCGAGACGCAGCCCGAAGGACATGTTCTCGCGGACGGTCATGTGTGGGTACAGCGCGTACGACTGGAACACCATCGCGATGTTCCGGTCCTGCGGCCGCACGTCGTTGACGACGTGCTCGCCGATGGCGATCTCACCGCCGGTGACGGTCTCGAGGCCCGCCACCATCCTGAGCGTCGTCGACTTCCCGCACCCGGACGGTCCGACGACGACGACGAACTCCCCGTCGTCGACGGTGAGGTCCAACCCCTCGACGGCGAGGATGTCCCCGTCGTACTCCTTACTCACGTTCGATAGTCTTACCTGGCTCATGTCGGCTGAGGACTACTCCTCAATCCTGCATAATAAATGTTGGTAATGGAAGCCAACGACGCGCTCCCAACGGTGTTGAATCGCAGTCGGCGCCGCTGCGGTCTTCTCGACACCCCAGTCGTCGGGTGAAGCGTCTGTCCGGTCATCGGTTCTCGCCTCCCCATGCGTCTAACCGAGGGACTCAGCGGTGGTCTTCCCGAAATCATCATGGTCAGCACGCTGTATTCAACACGGTCGAAAATGGAGAACCTCGACGTACGCCTACACTCCCGTTGACATTCAGCGAACACGGCTTCTCAACCGGTATTTCGGCCTGTTCACCGGACGCGGTTTCGCTCTCGGATTCGACGTGTTCGGAAAATACGCATTGGAATGCGGTAAAAATAGCATGTTACTCGCTGTACTTTTTTCTGTGGTGAATACTCGGGATGTTCTTTCCGAGAGAGTTGAATACCAGTTGAACAGGGGGAAAATACTTTCACCGAGTGCGGGAAAGACCGTATCATGTCCGATGGCAACGTCAAAACAATACGCGCGGTCGAAACGACGTTCGAGATTCTCGACGCTCTCAGTGGCGTCGAACCGGCCGGCCTCTCGGAACTCGCGTCGACAGTCGACATTCCGGCAAGCACGATTTACGTCCACCTCAACACGCTCGTCGAACAGGGCTTCGTCGTCAAAGACGCCGGAGACTACCGTCGCTCATTTCGCTTTCTTGAGGTCGGCGGAGACATCCGGCAGCGAGTCGACATCGCTCGGCTGCTCAGGAATAAGGTCGAAGAACTCAGCCGAGTGACGGGCGAGATAGTCGGTGCCGCGGTCGAGGAAAACGGGAAACGAGTCATTCTGTATCGAAGCACCGGGGAGAAGGCCGCGGCGGACGAGATTCCGATCGGGAATCGCACGGAGATGCATTGGACCTCGCTTGGAAAGGCAATCTTAGCGTACCTCCCCGAGGCTCGCCGGGCGGAAATCGTCGAGCGACACGGCCTCCCGTCGGGGACGAGCAGGACCGTTAGCTCGCTGGCGGAACTCGAAGACTCGCTCACGCGGGTCCGTGAACGGGGGTATGCTATCGACGACGAGGAACACCTCCGTGGTATTCGAGGTATCGCCGTTCCGCTTCTCGATAAGAACGGGGAGGTCAAGGCGTCTATCGGCGTGACCGGGCCACGAGACCGGTTCACCCCCGCCTACATGTCGGAGCTGCTGAACGTACTGCAGTACAGCAAAAACGAACTCGAAGTGCGTAACCAGTACTCCGAGTACACGACCATAGATGGGTGATTACCACTCGTCGTGAATAGATTACATAACTATGCCTGTAATGAATTGCGGGAGATACGATGGGTATCGTTCGTCTCGGCGTCTTGCCGGCCTTCCGGCCGAGCAAACCGACAAAGCCACGACGCGTCGGTAGAGTCACCACGGAGAAAGTATTGTACGACTTAAGAAAGTCTAGTACGGAAGTAACTCCCTCCGTATCGCTGACGAAGCGACCATTTGGTGGACGGCCGATTCACAGTCACCACACATTTGAGATGCCATTTGTACTACTTTCATGTTTATTATCATAGAAACAAACATTCATGCCCACAGTTCTAATCATAAGTCGCGACTTGTCAGCTCTGTATGCTCGCGAGATTACCTGCGTCGGCATGAATCATTCAGTTTCGAATACCCATCGGAGATAATGACGGCAGATAAACTTGAATAAAACACCCAATACAGTTGGGGAGAGAGCCGCGAGCTTACGGAGAATCAAGGAGAAAGCCCCGCCCTTTACAGTAGACGCCGAATCAGAATTTTCACCGAAACGAAGTTCTTGGCATTACCATTCTCGCGGTGAGTTTCGGTCACTCTCTCGATGAACGCTTTGGACAAAGAGCGAGGGAACGCCGCCGAAGGTGGCGTTCCCGAGCGATGCCACTCGTGACTAGCGTTCTGACCGGTCATCCCGGTCGACGCTCACTGAACGCTACCCGTATCCGTGCGGGATCACCAGCGTTCGGAAAATACGCGTCGAAATCTGTGGTTTGCTCGGGATCGGCCCACCTGAAACGAGAACGTTCGCTAACACCCACAGATTGTACAGTGCCACCGCGAACAGGAAGTAGAACAACCGCACAGAGAACGTCGGAGACGACGTTCTCGGCAGAAAGTCTCCGATCTTCCGGTACGACGTTTCGATCCCCCAGCGGCGGCGGAACGCCGCCGCGTACGCTCTCGCAGTCTCTGGCTCTACGTCGAGGTTCGTGACGAACCACGCGTGTTCGTCCTCACTTGTTCGATGAGGCACGGCGAAGACGGTGACCTCAGCTGTTGCTGTCGGTGGTCGCTTTCGCTGCATCCGGTAGGAATCGACCATCGTCTCAGCGCCGGCGCTGAGACGGTCTTTCATCCCCTTGCTCGGTCGTGCACGAACCATGTAGTTCACGCCCAAGCGTTCCAACTCTGCGACAACGTGGACTTGGTAGAACCCGCGGTCGAGGTAGACGTGTCTGATCGGGACGTACCGCCGTGCGGTGAGGATGAGTGAGCGAACGGCTTCCTGCTTCGCACGGAAGCCGTTCGCGTCCATCGGTATCGCTGCGAGCGTGAATCGAACGTTGGGAGCGACGATACAGAGTGTCGCAAAGCAGTATGCTCGGTTCGTCCCGAGGTCGGGATAGGTGATCAGAACGTGGTCAGCGTCGGCCGAGCCATAGAACCGCCACTCGTGAAGATCGATAGCAACGTCAACACGAGGTGGAAGCAACCGCCGTGCTCGAAGGACCTGAAACAGACGGTCTCGGACACCATCGAACTGAGTGTCGATGACAGCTGTGTCGAGATTCCGAAGGTGATAGAGCAGCGATTTCGCCAGAAAATTCCGAGCCGTCGACGTCACGTCGACCGGCTCGGGCCGGGCCAACTGAACGGTCTTGCCGCCCGTATTTGCGAATTCGTGATCGAACGCGATTCGAGAGAGGACTTCGAGAAAGTCCTCTCTCGTGTAGGTGCCGCAGGGTTTGATTCCGAAGTCTAACGCCGGGTAAAGGAGTGTTGAGGCAGCACGACAGACCTGTTTTGCTTCAGCCGTGGAGACCATGCTGAACAGTACGTCACGAGTCTTCAGCTAGGTTCGGCAACTACTGTGAACGGCGGGGTTTCCTTGCTACAGAAAGATGATTAGGAGATGTGCTGAATAGCACCGTCCAGTTGGTACTCTCTCAACTGGCGCTTGACCGGTAGTCTGACTGGGTACACTCCTAAAATCGTGGTTCCCCCGGTTCGTTGAGTGTACCGTGTGGGTGACTCATTGAGCAGTGAACGTCGAGGATCACTCTTGTCGAGCAATGTGCCTTTGACACGTTTCGCGTAGTTGTGGCTGGACGATCGATGAGCGATGCTGGTGGAGTCGATGGCCTGAATCTCTCCAGTGTCAAACAGACCCATCGGCAGTCGCAACAACATTCGCCAGACCCACGTCTTCAGCGCCTGCTTCCGGGCGCAGACCGTGTTGAAGTCCAGTAATTCCTCAACGGACAACCCGAGCTTCCCCACGATGTCAGATATTTCACGGAGGATATCGAGGAATCGGCGGTACGGAAGGTCGAGATACTCACGAAGTCCGTGAATCGCAACGAGCACCCAATCGGCGTAACCACCTTTCCTATTCTGAGAGGTGGTAGAGGGTCACATCCGACAGCTTCTTGAGATAATTGGACACATCGTTCGGTGAAACGAACCAGTTTGGAGTGCACACTCGACTGCGCTCACTTCAATTCCTAGAAATCCCGGTTCTTAGACAATATTACTAGTGTCTAAACACGGCTCAAGGCGCCCAAATTGGCGTTAAAATCTTTCCTGACAAGAGCGTTCTACTAAATTGAGTCAAATCACAAATAAAAATTATAGATTGTTTAAGTACTATCGGTTTCGAATTTCACCATTGGGCGTTCCGTTCAACGACACGGAAATATGTGTCCTTCCCAGTTTCAGCTTCAACTCGGTCTAAGCTACCATCCATATTACAGTGATCCAATCCACCATCACCAACCGATCCAGACCATTGGTTTCCATCCACTATATCGGAATAATACTCTAGAGAACCATCCCCTGGTTTACTGAAACTTCCATACACAGTATTTGTGTAATTTTCGTCAAGTCCAACACTATCCGTGCTCTGGATCTCCAACTTTGCTTTTCCATCGAAATTTCCACCGCCGACGAAATCGATGCCCACGTTGACTTTTTTTTACCGTAAACAGATCTCAACGTTAGTTGGTCGAGGTAACCTTCAGCCGTGAAGCTCTTACTCTCTCCTGGAGCGACCCGAACTGGGTCTGCATAACAACCGATTGAATTGTCACAAATGGTAACTTCTGCGGTGAACTCAGTGCCAGCAGATGCACCCATTTCGTTTGAGATGTCTAGGTATAATGGGTCTGCAGCACTCGCAGTTGCAGACAGTGTAGTTATCCCGAGAGCTGTTGCGCCAACTGATTGTATGAACTTTCTTCGAGTTCGTTCCATTTGAACCACATGTGTCGGTCCACCCACAATGGCATTTTTTTAATTTTTGAAATATTTGAATGGATTAGAACTGTACGCTATCTCAAATGATTTCAATCATAACTAATATATACACAACCTCGGAGGATGGAAGTGTTGTGTGCCTTCCGTTCAAGCATAACAACGGTGAAATAGGAGCTGTCTACCGATTCTGATTTCATGTCACTCAGAAAATTTTTCCAAATTCTCTCACTGTGATAAATTCGAAAAGCGCAAGACTGGAACCTAATCAGATACAGACAGCGTGAAAATAAGACACGCAACAGAACCCATCCTACCGAAACTGTGGAAGATCACAGTTTCGGAGGATAGGTGATTTTGGTACTGTTTTTCTATTGGGTTAGACTCAGTACATCACAAAGCCGGTTAGTTGAGACGTCTGATTACTAAGGTAAAATCCGAGGACCAGCTGCTTAACTTCCTCGTCAACACTCTTGACGAGGAATTGCTCTCACATTCCTGAAAAACGCCGCACTCGATGCTGAAGACATCTACAAGTTCCTAGCGAAGGTGCACCCTCACAAAAACTTGGTTCTCTACCATCTCCGCACTAAATCAACCTAGAGACACTTGATACACTACGCGAAACGCTTCGGTATCGAGGCGAGCTATCGACTCTCCGAGGAAAGTATTGCGACGACCCCGACACAGAATCCGGTCGTACAGTTGCTGTACGTCGTGGTGAGCTTGCTGTTACAGAACGTCTGGCGGTATTTGCACTAAAAATACGTGGCGACGCGCTTCACCGCTTTGGTGGCCCGTTGTGGGCATCTTTGACGTGGTTCGGTTCGGGTCACGTTTCGACCTGCACGTTGACGTAGGTTTAGCGTTGGTGACCTGTTTACTTGTTGTCTTATAGTTGCCTTTCCACGCGTGGTCTACACGTAGTTGGTATCCCGGAAGGACATCAGAGAAGATTTCTCAGACCATGATTACAGTACTTCTGGATTATCTCCTCGTTCGTAGTTGATGACGAGGCGAAGACACAGCGCCAGAAACACCTGCACTCGTGCGTGAACGCGGCCCCGGGAGGGGTGTACTCGCCGTTGACTTTGACAGACGGTCTCGTCCACGCAATCTATGTCGGCGTCACTCTTGTTAAGCTTACAATAGTGTCAGTTGGTCTGGGTAATGCTGTTCGAACAACACAAACGATTAAATGAAGCGCTATCAATACACAAGGCATGGCTGAGAAGAAATCACCAAGGACACTATCAACCGTCACAAGAGCTTGTGAGATTCTAAATGCTATTAAAGAATTGAACGGCGCAGGAGTTACAGAGCTAGCAAACTACGTAGGCCTCTCGAAGAGTGGCGTGTACACACACCTCGCGACGCTCCACGACTCCGAATTAGTTGTTAAAGAAGATGAAGAGTACAACCTTAGTGCAAAATTTTACAACTTCGGTAACTTTGTTAAACACCAGTCTGATTTCTACAATATCGGCAAACCTGAGCTTGAAAGATTAGCAGACGAAACCGGGGAGAGTACGCACCTAATGGTAGAACAGTTTGGTAAAGGAGTGTATTATCACACCTCAGTAGGCAAAAACGGTATTGCTCACGAATACCATCGTGACCTCCTTGAAAATCCAGACTATCTCCACTGGAGTGCCGCAGGCAAAGCGATACTTGCGTTCATGCCTGAAGAACGTGCTCACAAGATAGTAACAGAACATGGCATGCCGGAACTCACCGAAAATACAATTACGGACATTGACGAGTTCTTTGAAGTAGCTACACAGATCCGTGAACAGGGTTATGCGACCAACGACGGAGAGCAAATACGGGGTACACGATCAGTCGGGACTGCAGTAACAGATTCTAATGACGATGTCCTTGGTGCGATCAGTATCTCTGCACCCACATCTCGTATTGACGACGACGCCTTCGAAAAGAAGTATCCCGAGATGATTATGCAGACTGCAAACGTCATTGAAGTTGCGTTAGAGACACAGAAGGGGCCGGTCACGCCCGTCTCAGAATAACAACCAGTTCCAATATCAGTATATTGTAAATTGTCCCATGATAACACATTTTGATTAGCAACTAAAACTTTACACAACTAGTACTGTAATTGTAGCTGCGAAATACGCATTTTGATCGATGATTTTGCGGGTCGAAGTGGAACCCATCATAAAAAATTAATGTTCCAAATACGCCCAAAGTTGTTTGTAATGTTCGAACGGATCTCATCTCATGAAATATGACCATCTGCTGGGATAGAAGTGGAAATCAGAGTTCAAATCGCTAAAACCTCGTCTACGATTCTCGAACGCCACCGTGAGATATTGGGTTCTTCTGGCCAGACCTCGACTCGACATTATTTTTAAGACCCCCTGTCCCTAATTCGAGGTATGCGTGTGAGCAGAGCCGTCATTGATTGTCTCGTAGACAATGGTATAGACACGGTTTTCGGTATCCCGGGGAAGCAATCACTTCCGCTTAACGAAGGAATTGATGACAACGACAACCTTGATTTCGTAGTTGCACGGCATGAAACTGCCGTCACTCACCAAGCGTGGGGGTACGCAGAGACGAGTGGTCGAATGGCAGGAACCGTCGTTATTCCTGGCCCCGGAGATATGAACGCCATGAACGGGCTAAAGAATGCACTGAACGACTGCACTCCACTCCTACATATCGCGATAGAAACTGAACCGGAGCTTCGTGGAGGTGACGCAATCCACGAGACACCACCAGACACGTACGACAATGCGGTCAAAGAAAATATCGTGGTGAAAAACCCAGAGTCAACGCTTGTCGATCTCCAGCGTGCGATTACGATTGCGCGAACCCCCCCGAAAGGTCCGGTTCGTCTCGGGATCCCGAAAGACTTCCTTCCGCAGGAAGTTCCGCTCGCAGAGCCTAGTTTAAGCAGCACATCCCCAGACTACTCACCAGCGAAGAAAGACATCGAACGTGCCGCGGGGTTACTTGCCGAGTCGGAGCGCCCTATCATCATTGCCGGAGGAGGTGTTCGTTCTTCCGGAGCATCAGAAGAACTCCGTGCCGTTGCAGAACAGCTTGATGCACCCGTTGTGACAACGTACAAAGGGAAAGGAGTGATACCAAGTGATCACGACCTCTGTATTGGTGCGTTAGGTGGCAGCGCCAGCTCTGAGCTACTTGACTGCCTTGCCGAGTCAGACGTCGGGTTGGCTGTTGGGACCGATTTAGACGCGCTCGCAACACGAGGATGGTCTATCAATATTCCTGAGTCGTTAATTCACGTTACGCTTCACGCCGACGACCTTGGGACGGGATATAAACCAACTGTTGGCATCATCGCGGACGCACGCAAGTCACTCATCGAATTGTCCACAGAGCTCAGTAGGTGCGGGGTAGAGTCGTCCGGCGACTACTCTCGTGCCACGCAGGTGAAATCACAGACAGAAGACCGACTCCTGAGCCTCATTGATTCCACCACGCCGCTCACATCCGTCGAAGCACTTCGTGCGATTCGAGAGGCGCTCCCGGACGACACAATCGCTACTTTTGACGCCGGTGGATCGAAAGTGTGGGCACTCAACGCATTTGACGCTGCTGGCCCACGAAAGTACGTCAATCCTGGGTCGTGGGCTACGATGGGAACGGGACTTCCGTCAGCAATCGGCGCTAAGTTAGCAAACCCGGATACACCGGTCGTTAGTATCACCGGCGATGGCGGACTCATGATGTGCATTCATGAACTCCACACCGCCGTTTCGGAGGGCATTCCCGTCATAGTAATTGTCCTGAACAACGCCGATTACGCCATTATTAGCGAAGAAGCTGGTCGGAGCTACGAGCTGCAGATGCAAGAGTACGGGTGGGACCATGCACCACTCGATTTCTCAACTATCGCTGAAGGGATGGGTATGCGTAGTCTCAAAGCCAATACCCCAGAAGAGATTGATGAAGCAGTCTCAGAAGCCGTGTGTTCAGACGAACCAATACTTATTGAGACGAAAACCGACCCCGCGGAGCCGCAAGCATCGACTTGGATGCAAGACTAACTAGTGTTGCTTCAATCAATAACTGAGACAGGAGAGAGCCTCCACAGTTTGATGCGTGCGTCGTCAGTCGCGAATCGCCAGTCCGTAATCTGACTCGGTCCACACGTTGCGTTGGTTTCGTACTCTGGTGGTATCGAGACTGCGCTTGAGATTCACAACGGTTGTGACTATGGCCTTTCCGGCGCAATTATCTCTGAGGACTACCAACAGTTTAACTACTTCAGAGACAACGTCGAAATCGGCCTTGCGTATGCGAACCTCTCCCTGTATCGGGGTCGAAGTTCAGCTGCCATTCGGCGGGGGTGGAAATCCGGCAACGGCTACCCCTCTGCACGTGAAGTGATTGAGGCGCATCCCGATGACCCCTACGAGTTAATCGCTCGGGAACGTACAATGAGTGCGTCGACAACCTTCACGATATCGAGGAGACACATTACAAGTGGTCTGACGAGGAGATACAAAAACTAGAGAAACTCGATTGAACGCTAACCGATTTTATCCGACACTCGATATGCCTTCCACGACACATATTATTAATCAGTTGGCTAGAAGAGAGTTCGGCTTCGTCTGAGCACTGAGTAAAAGACGAGCGATTTCGCGTTTTCTTAGTCAATTCTACCGAGACAACACCGACCGAGGAAAAGTATAAATATGTAGTGTGTCCATCAACCACACGGTTATGATTAGTGACAAAGAAGTAGTGCTATCTTCACTTCGTCGCGAATTAGATGGCGAAGTCGACTTCAATGAAACCACGCGAGCACTCTATTCAACGGATGCAAGTATCTACCAGATGCGCCCGGCAGGCGTGGTCTATCCAAAGAGTCAGGACGATATTCGACACGTGGTTGCGTTTGCTCGAGAATACGACGTGAGTATCACCGCGCGTGGTGCTGGCTCAAGTCTTACTGGGAATGCGATTGGGAGAGGCCTCATCGTAGACTGTTCGAGGCATCTCAGTGAGGTAGTCGACATTGACCCAGATGAGATGACAGCGACGGTACAACCGGGTGTCGTTCTCGATGACTTGAACGCGCTGTTGGAACGGTACGGCCTGTACTTTGCACCGGATCCATCGACCTCCAGTACGTGTACCATCGGTGGAATGGTCGCGAATAACGCCGCAGGAGCACACTCAATTAAACATGGAACTACGCGCGACAATTTACGTCGAGTAACCAGTGTCCTTTCTGACGGAACGGTCGCCAAGTTCCGTCGACGGGAGGGCGACGGGCTAGACGCCGTTTGCGAGCGGGACGAAATGGTCGGCGAAGTCCACAGAACTGTTCGCAGAATCGGGTGTGAGTACGCTGAACAGATTGAAACCGAGTATCCCGATTTGGAGCGTAACTCCAGCGGGTACGACCTAGAAAGCAGCACCTCACCGGACGGGTCGTGGATCGATCTGTCGAAACTATTCGCCGGGTGTGAGGGAACACTCGGAGTCATTACAGAAGTAACGCTCGAACTAACACCCCGTCCGGAAACGCGGGCCGCTGCACTCGTCTTCTACCATAGCATCACTGACGCCGCGACGGCAGTCGCTTCGGTTCGAGAGTCGGACCCCAGTGCGGTCGAATTAATGGATAGTATGGTTCTTGACTACGCGCGCGACGCGTGGGAACTCGATTTAATACCCGGGGACGCCGGGGCCGCACTGCTCGTCGAAGTCGAAAGCACGTACGCCGAACAGGAATCTGATCTGGACGACGTGGTCGAAGCGGCATGGACAGAGGCAGCCGTGGGCGTCGAGAAGGCGATCGACGACAGCGAGCAGGACCTTCTCTGGACGGTTCGGAAGGCATCGAATCCCCTGTTGAACCGACAGCCAGGCGACAAACAGGCACTCTCGTTTATCGAAGACGCCGCAGTCCCGCCAACTCAACTTCCGGAATACATCGAGCGGGTTGGAGATATCCTTCGGGAACATAACCTACAGGCGAGCGTCTTTGGCCACGCCGGACAGGGGGTCCTCCACATCAAGCCTTTCTTGAATCTCAAAGAGGAAGCCGACCGGAAACGTCTCCGCTCCGTCTCCGAAGCGGTACACGAAGAGGTGCTAGCGGTCGGCGGTAGTGTCTCTGGGGAGCATGGAGACGGTCGGCTCCGGTCCGAACATCTCTCGAAGATGTACAGTGAGACGCTCTACGGCGCATTTAACGAGGTGAAGCGGACGTTCGATCCGAAAGACGTCTTCAATCCCGGAAACGTTGTCCCATCGACTGATGGAGAACTCTCCGAGGTAGACGCCGATCTGCGTTATGAAGGTTATGCCCCCGAAACAGTAGAGACAGCGCTCGACTTTAGCGAGGAAGAAGGGTTCGCATCGGCGGTTGAACAGTGTAACGGGTGTTCGAAGTGCCGCACGTCAGATGGAGGCGTCATGTGCCCGACCTATCGAGCAACGGGTGACGAGATTATGAGTACCCGTGGGCGGGCAAATATGCTTCGCGAAGCCATTAATGGTCAGCTCGGTGGGGAGGCTCTCACGAGTGATTGGTTCCAAAACGATGTACTGGACCTTTGTATCTCCTGTAAGGGATGTGAGACCGAATGTCCGACTGGGGTGGACATGTCCAAGTTAAAAACGGAAGCGAAACACCAGAAACACGAGGAAGTGGGTGTACCGTTTCGAGCCCGCCTATTCGGGAACGTTCGCCTACTTAATCAGCTTGGAAGTTTGTTCGCTCCGATTGCCAACAAGGCGAAGGAATCCACACCGGTCCGAATATTAGTCGAGAAAGTGGCGGGGATTGACCGTCGCCGAACCCTCCCTGATTTCGCGGGAGAATCATTCCAGCAGTGGTTCGCCGCCCATGAGCCGCATCCGAAGGCAGGGGTTGTTGGAACGGTCGCGCTCTTTTCAGACTGTTATATGGAGTACAACCACCCCGAAGTCGGAAAGGCAGCAGTGAGAATCATCGAGTCACTCGGATACGCGGTTGAGATTCCGGACGTGACGTGTTGCGGTCGTGCCGCGCTCTCTCAAGGTCTCGTGGATAAGGCTGAAACGTTCGCTAAGCAAAACCTCGACGTACTTCACGAGTACGTGAACGCCGACATTCCCGTCGTCGGCGTGGAACCGTCGTGTGTAAGCGCAATCAAAGAGTACGGTGAGCTCGTCGACGAGACCAATCAGGTGCCCGAAATAACGCGGACTGTACCGGAGTTCCTCTCCGAACAGATCGCAACGGGCGACGTGGACTTCTCGATCAAGGAAGACGTGAAAGTGGCGTTTCACGGTCACTGTCACTCGAAGGCAAAAGGGTGGGACAGCGCACCCGTGGAGTTGCTTCGTGAGGTCGGTTACGAAGTACTCCAACTTGATGCCACCTGCTGTGGGATGGCAGGGTCGTTCGGGTACGAAGTGGAGCACTACGACCTGTCGATGGCAATCGGTGACGACCTCGAATCGAAGATTGACGCGGTGGATGCAGACCATATCGTCACGACGGGTGCATCGTGTAGCCAGCAGCTTGCGGACCGAGATATCGACACCAGCCACCCGCTGGAGTTACTCGCAGACCAACTCAACTAAAGGATGATGTTTCGCCTATGGCTTCTTGGAATAGTGGGACGAGGTGTGTAGAGGATCGCCCGGCAGAGTACATTGTACACGATCCGCGGCGTTCCTACTCGTTCGATGTGCCGTCGGTAACGTAGTCGTGTACGAGTTGCTTGAACTCACCGCTGGTGATGCCATAACGCGAATACGCTGCAGGCGTCCGTTCTCGGCTAACCGTTGACACGAGAGTGCCATCAAAATAGATACCCCAATCGTCCCCATGCTGCATATTGACATTCATGAATCGGATGGTGATGTTGTGAACGGATTCGAGGTACTGAACCACCGGCGGTACGATCATGTCGTCATCGAACCGTGGGGGCTTGTACGGGCGAAGGTTGTGGTTCCGAAATTCTTCGATAGCGTCAGCCCACCACCCGGGGAGCTGTTCTGTATCGACATCTCGATACAGCTCCTCGTCATCTTCCCATACTGACCGTTCAGTACCCTCATCACGTCGAGGATCGTTGTCATTGTGTCTCATCTAAGAAGTGAGGTTTGAGCCGTGAGGTGAGTGACCAGCGATGGTAGTGCTCTACAGGCCGTTAGAGCTTGACGTAGAGTTCACCGTCTTCGACGTGTACGTCGTACGTCGGTAAGCGGTAGTGATTGCTGGCAGTGTGGCTTCCGTCCGTGATATTGAACTCCCAACCGTGCCACGGACACGAAACTATTTCTTTGTCACAAGACCAGATCAGTTCATCGTCCTCATCAACATCAAGCGTACCGCTTAGCTGGCCCTCACAGGCTGGACCGCCTTGGTGCACGCAGTAGTTCGAGAGAGCGTGGAACTCTCCGTTCGAGTGGAATACAGCGATCTCACGGCCCTGAATGTCCACAACGAGACGCTCCCCCTCATCTAATTCATCGGCGGTAATGACGTGGTGCAGGTTATCGAGATCGGCCGTCAGCTCTGATGTGTCTTTGGTTCCCATGGTTAATCGAAGGCGTACACCCGCTCGGCGGTCTTCCCGTAGATGTTCTGAATCTCTTCGCTAGTGAACTCCGACCGGAGAATCTTCAACAGTGCATCCGTGTTATCGAAGTCGAAGTGGGGATAGTCCGACGAGAACATGAGGTTGTTTTCGCCCTCGAACAGGCGAGTGACCTGATTGAGATAGTTCGGATCGTCTGCTCCCTCAACTGGCTGGCTAGTGAGGTAGAACTGGTCTCTGAGGTACTCGCTTGGCATCTTATCAAGCATTGGTGCATCCCACTTTGCGCCCATGTAATCGTGGTCTATCCGTCGCATGAAGTAAGGGTACCAACCGAGCCCCGATTCTTGGATGATAAACTCGAGGTCCGGGTATCGCTCGGGAACCCCCTGCGTTAGCATATCTGCCAGGTTTGTCTGGTGCATCATGTTATGTGCAGTCGCGTGAACGGGAAGGGCCCGGTTCATCGACTTCCAGGTCGACGGGAACCGAGTCATCATCGTCCCCGCAGCGTTGTGCATCTTCAGCGGGAGCCCCGCGCGTTCACACGCGTCGTAAATCGGGTCGTAGATCTCGTTTCCGAGGGTCGGATCAACCGAGCCACTCGGAATCATGACGGCGGCGATACCTTTTTCGTCAGCCCTTCGGTCGATCTCTTCTGCAGCTTTGTCAGGCTTTTGCGGAGCGACTATTGCGGCACCGTACACACCGTTGTCGCGGTCAACGATATTATCGAGGAGCCAGCTGTTGTACGCATTCGCGAGCGCCGCAGCCAAGTCGTCATGGTGAACTGCCCCGAGGTAGAGGTTCTGGGTCGGCGTTGCAATAGCTTTGTCCCACTGAATGAGTTCTTTCCCCTTCTGAACGTCTTCCGGGGTTCGAACTGATTCCGAGTCGGCCTTACCCATAGTCACGGAGTACAACATCCCAGACGAAGGGTAGACCTGACCCAAGTACCCATAATCGTCCCCGGAACGTTGGCTATTCAGCATTTCGTCGAACGGGCTTTCCAGGTACGGGAAGATATCCTCTTGACGTTCCGTGAGGTGGAAATCGGTGTCAACGATGACATCGAGGTCGTCAATCGAGGAGATCCGTCCACTATCGGCTGTAGACTGACTCATCAAGAATTTCATTAGTAATGGTGATACATAAGCATTTCCGTGATAGACTGGTCAAGCTATTGTGATTCGATTATGAAATCTCTGAATTAATTAGATTTCTTAGTGCAATAATAGTCTATGCACAAGTAACTCCAGACAATCCTTGCTACATGAAACGGAAGGGGTTACGAGAGCCAGTCAATGACCCTGTTCGAGGTACACAAACGAATTTGGGGACACACCCGGTCAGACAAAATCCGTGTTGTCGATGCACCAATCTCAACTCGTTCTGTCACCCCTCAATTACAGGTGTAGATCGCATGAGCAACGGTGTGATTCCGGAGAAAACTGCACTAAAGTATGTTCGAACATCACAAACACGATTTGTGGTACCATTGGTCATGACCCAACTGGCAACTCAAGAGTGGCTATGTGCGATAGAGCGGGTTGTGATACGACTCTCGTTGAACGACCCAATTGCCGTAGCAGGGTTCTCTAGTTGCGTTTCCGGTCTTAGGAGTGAGAAAAGTCAGCCCCCGAACAAAATATCCAGAGCTATTACAGCCCTATTTCTGTAATTTATATGTAGAGGGAGTTATTGTTTTGAGTTAGAACCATGTCACCCAGATGTTTGTTATCTTCGAACATGCCATCTGATCACAAGGCACAATTGATCCCTGGCGAATCATTCGGCTAAACCTTGCTAGTCACCCAAATATGCTGATATGCACACGAGTTTATTATGGAGGACCCGATACCACGAGGTGAGATATGGCGAGCAGTAAAACCACTCAATGCCCAGTATGCGGTCATCAGACGGTTACTCTCCAGTCGACGTGTTGTTGCCCTCAGTGTCCATGGGTGGAAGGAATTAACCAGCCAAGTGATTAAGCGGATGACTCGATCCGTGTCGGCCTTGACGGTAAACCGAGGACGCGGACGAACGTTGTGATGAAGTACCGGCCACTCAGATCAGAGAGTCCAGATCGTGTAGTGGCTGTACGTAATGAGAAGATCAGATCTCAGACCGGGGTCTACGAGAGTAGGTTCGGGTCATAAATACCGTTCTCGCGCGTTCGTCCCGGTATTAGACGATGTAACGAAACAGTACCATCTCAGTCACTCCTTGGTAACTGCAGGTGGTTGCAGGACAACCAACACGGATGTCATCGACCCAATCACCAGAACAGGATCGACTGACGAAACAGCACGTCGGCAACTCCGGAATGCAACGACACGTGTTGATACCACACCGGGAATCATCAAACGACCCAGTCATCCAAACAAAGTTATCGAAGATACGGTCCCACTCAGACGCGATGATAGGGCATTGATGTGCTGTATTTAGCGGCTACCGGGCACAGCATGACGACATCCGTGGTCCGCAAGGGAGGTCTCAGTATACCATCCCCACGTGACTGCAGGTGAATGCACCAGGCTTGCGGTGTGGATGACGTGGAAGTGTACTTGATGGGTCTTCCGTTTGGAGGCGCCAAGGCAGGTATCGCTGTCGATGTCCAGGGAGACTCAGCTGACAAGAAAGAACGTCTTGACCGTTTGCTGAGGGCTCCACGAGGTTGTCGGCCCCAAACAGGACGTTTCTGCACCTAATCTGGATGCTGACGCACAGACCATGGCGTGGTTTATTGACTCTTACTCGATGCGACACGGTGCACGAACGCCTGGTATCGTCACGGACAACCCGCCCGTAATATTATATAACAGGGGGTAGATTACTCAGTCATGTTGGTAGACAGAGACAGGCATTTTGATGTGATTGTTATCGGTGTTGGTGGAATCGGAAGTGCGACAGTCTACGAACTTGCGAGAAGTGGAAACGATGTGCTAGGAATTGAGAGGCATGGTATCCCACATACAAAGGGATCGTCACATGGTCACACACGAATGATTCGGAGAGCCTACCATGAGAATCCTGAGTACATGGCCATGATTGACCAAGCATACACCCGCTGGGAACAGTTAGAAGATGAGTGGGGAGAACAGCTATTATATAAAACGGGGTCAATAGCCGCAGGACGGCCATCATGCGACTTGGTGTCTGGAGCGCTAGAAACGTGTCATGAACATTCAGTTCCGTTCGAAAAAATTGATGGAGAGAGTGCTTCTGAACGCTTCCCAGGATTTCAGTTCCCAAGTGAATATGAAGTTGTTGTTCAAAGTGATGGTGGATTTGTTCGTCCTGAAGCAGCTACGATTGCACATGTTGAGTTAGCCCGGCAATTGGGGGCGACGATTCAGTCAGAAACGAAGGTTACTAGTTGGGAGTCAACAATAGATGGCGTGAAAGTAAAAACAGAGGACGGTCAATACAAGGCAGACCGACTTGTTATCGCCGCTGGTGCTTGGATCGGTAAGATGGTTGAATCACTAGAGGGCATAGTTAGTCCAGAACGCCAGGTCTTGAGTTGGCTACAACCGAACAATGAGACTCACTTCACCCCAGAAAATTGCCCCGTCTTTTTGATCTCTGATGATGATAACATTCACTATGGATTTCCGACCTTCGGCAAGCCTGGTGTGAAATTCGGACGACACTATCACTTAAATGAGCGAGTTGATCCAGATGAGATGGATCATAGTGTCAATGAGCATGATATGGAGGTCTTGACCCAGTCTGGTGAAAAATATCTCAATGTGAGTGGTGAGGACCCATTCGGGTTTGAGACATGCATCTATACGAATACCCCCGACCGTGATTTCATTATTGACACACTCCCAAATCATCCCGAAGTCACAGTCTTAGGTGGCTTCTCCGGACATGGATACAAGTTTGCAGGAGTTATCGGTAAAATTGCAGCCGACCTTGCAAATGGAAAAGACCCTGAGATAGATATCAGTTTATTTGAAATTGATAGATAATACGTCAAGGACAATTATTGTCGCTAGAGATTTCAGCTCGGAAGTATAGGAGTACGCAGTAGATTACCTGTGTTCGATTAAAACGTTGGATCGATCAACTACACCTGTTGACAAATTTATAGTAGTAGTTAGAGGAGACAATCTAGATAAGGAACGAGCAGCTCGAAGATCTAGTGATCTATGCTACGTTCAACCCTGCTCATGAAGAATTTAGGAACTACTACGATTAAATATTGACAACAGGGCGGACAGCGACGTTCACGAGAGTTCTGCCCTCGTGTAGCCCATCAGAACGCAAAGCGTTCTGCGGACCCGTCAGGCCGTTCGCCGTCCAATTCCATTCAACCGGCTATTCCCTCAGATATACAAAGTAGATTCGTCGATATCTTGGTGTTGAACGCTCCTCCTAAAATATTTGTTCCCAGATACATCAAACACCGGTCATCAGACACAACCCGCCTGAGGCAACGCCGAAGCGGGTTGCAGTCGACGAAACTGCTGTCAAAATCAATGGAAATAATCTTGGCTATACGATACAATAATCACGAGACAAAACTGATTCTTGATGTCGAGTCGTGTGGGCGACATGAGACTGATCCGACTGTTGCGCTTCTCCATCGACGCTCGGAGAAACACGATCTTTCAGGCGCTGTGCTTCTCGTTGATGACTACGGATATCTGACTTCCCTCCATCGATTATGATTGAACGGTCGGCTTGGCTTCGTCGAGCGAAGCCTCATCAAAAATGATTTCACACCCTCAAAATTGAGTTGACCGCTTCCATTATTCGTGGGTGGATAGTCACGGAAGCGTCTACCAGTGATTCATATATTTTGCACAATACTGTGACGTTCAAAGACCGCATCAAGCACTCACGGACGAACGCCGGCTGAGGATGTCACTAGCTGGATAGTACTCAGCTGAGGATATATTAATCAGACTTATATGTTTGATGGGTAGGTGGTGTTGATTGAGTAACCAATACTTGAGATTTGTACTCAGACACGTGTCCTATTTTTGCATTGTATTTCCTTCTGCATAATGGTGGTCCTTAGGACAGTTAAGGCCATAATCCGCGAGTTTCTTTTGCCTCACCGATACGACGGAGTGCGACGACGTAGGTCGCATCTCGCCAAGTTAAACTCTTTTCGTCGACGACCGCCTCGATATCACGCCATGCGGTCAGCATCGCTTCTTCGAGTTCCTTGTTGACTCGCTCTTTCGACCACTTCCGTCGGTTGATGTCCTGTAACCACTCGAAGTACGAGACTGTCACACCACCTGCATTGGCGAGAATATCGGGTATTACTGGAATTCCACGGTTATCCAGGATCTCGTCGCCGCTAGTGGTCGTTGGCCCGTTAGCACCCTCCACGATGATATCTGCCTGTATCTGCTCTGCGTTCTCTGCGGTAATGACATTCCCAACCGCGGCAGGGATGAGGATGTCAACGTCCAACTCCAACAGTTCGTCGTTGGTCACCTGCGTGGCTTTCCTGTGACGCGTCACGCCCTCAGGTTTCTCTTTGTGGGACGGAATGGCCTGTGTGTCGAGCCCTTCGGGATCGTATATACCACCGTTTACGTCGCTAACAGCGACAATGTTTGCGCCCCACTCATCCAGCAATCGAGCAGCGTTTGCCCCAACACTCCCGAACCCTTGGATAGCAATTGATGCTCCGTTGAGCGGGCGGTCGAAGTAATTGGCCGCCTCGCGAGCAACGATTGCCACAGAACGACCGGGTGCCTCTTCACGCCCGTATGAGCCACCAATTACTGGCGGTTTCCCGGTAACGACGCCCGGTGTTAGTTCACCATGTTGCATCGAGTAGGCGTCCATAAACCACGCCATCGTTTGCGTGTCAGTTCCCATATCGGGTGCAGGAACATCCTGCTTTGGACCGACAACGTCACGGAGTTCTTCGGCAAAACGACGGGTGAGACGCTCCTTTTCATCGGCTGAGAGGTCCTTGACGTCGACAGCGATACCTCCCTTGGCGCCTCCAAACGGAAGGTCCATCACCGCACACTTCCACGTCATCCACATGGCGAGCCCAGTACATTCTGCCGCGGTCACGTGGGGGTGGTATCTGAGCCCCCCTTTGTACGGACCACGGACGTCGTCGTGCTGGGCGCGGTAGCCGGTGAACACCTCCACACGCCCGTCGTCACGTCTAAGTGGAACCGACACTTCGACGACACGGGTCGGATGGCTGAGTCGTTCGATAACACCTTGCTCGACGTCGACGTGAGTGGCTGCCCGGTGGAGTTGCCGACGTGCTGTTTCGAGTGCTGATTCGTCGACAGACTCGTTCTCTGAAGTGTTTTTTGATGACATATTTCAAGGTATTCTAATGGTTGTCTATCTCTTGGACGCAACAACGGTAGTGCGCGAGCGGTTAGTGGTGGTCTCTGTAGTGTTCGATACATTGTCTGGTGCTGTAAATCAGTCACCGACCTGGCCCACGCAGCCACGTTGTATACTACCATGCATGTTGGAGTCATTAGATAAATCATACGGATATATGTTGAATGGTACCAGTAGATATAAAATTCAAAATAGACGCTATCTCTCTGCCACCACCAGATAGATATCGACTCACTACTTCAACCGAGAAATGATAGTTGGTGTGTGAGGCCGAGACTGCTCAGTTTCGTTTGAGCGCCTCGACAAGGAGTTCAGCGATGTCGATGATTTCGATCTCATCTTCGAAGCCCCCGGTTTTGCGACCGTCTTCGTACATCGTCCCACACATCGGACAGGCGACGACGAATTTCTCGACGGGGCTACCAGCATCGGTATCTTCGAGTGCTTCGCGAAGACGCTCCTCACTTGGTTTCGCGTCCTCCTCGTGGTCCATCCAGAGACCACCACCACCACCGCCGCAGCAAAATGAGTCATCACGGTTCCTGGGCATCTCAGCGAGGGTCACACCAGTTGCGCGCACGAGTTCACGCGGTGCCTCGTACTCGTCGTTGTAGCGTCCGAGGTGACACGGGTCATGGTACGTCACGGTGTAGTCGAGTTCTGTTCCAGACAGACCCAACTGTTCCTCAGTAACGAGTGTCTCGACGACTTGCGTGTAGTGGTACACTGGCGCTTCGAAGTTGGACACTTCGGGATATTCGTTTTTGAATGTGTTGTATGAATGCGGATCCGTACAAACGATCTTCTCGAAGTCACACGCCTCAAACGCTGCAACGTTATCCTCGACGAGCATCTCGTAGAGGCCCTCCTCGCCGACGCGGCGCACGTCGTTGCCATCATTCTGTTCGTCCTCGTAGAGGATACCGTAAGAGATCCCTGCGAATTCGAAGATACGAGCGAGTGATCGGGCAACTCGGCGATTGCGCTCGTCGTAGGAGGGGTAGTCGCCGACGTACCAGAGGAACTCGACCGATTCGTCGCGGGCGTCGGGCACCTCGAAGTCGAGGTCGTCGGTCCAGTCGGGCCGCTTGCGCTGTGGGTCGCCGAAGGCGTTGCCGTTCTGGAAGATATTCATCATCGCCTCCTGTACGGGTTCCTGCTGTTGGCCCGTCTCGGTGAGCCGACGGTTCATCTCGGTGAAGTGGCTTAGATGTTCGATATCGACCGGACAAGCATCCATACAGGACATACAGGCCATACAGGACTCCATCGACTCGGCGTCGACGACGGAGGTGCCACCGTCCGCGACAATATCAACCGATTCAGTCTGACCAGCGTCGATATCCTCACGGTAGGTCTTCAGGTCGAGGATGACGTCTCGCGGGTCAAGGTTACGACCCGAGGCCTTTGCCGGGCAGGCGTCGGTACAACGTCCGCATTTCGTACAGGCGTCCATGTCGAGGACTTGTTTCCACGAGAAGTCCTCGACTGATGTGTAACCGATTTCGTCGGGACTGGCGTCCGCTGGCACACCTGGTAGCCGCTTCCCCGCCTTCTCGTCAGCGGTGACAAGGTTGGCGTACGAGGAGATCATGTGGAAGGGCTTTGCGTAGGGGATGTACGCGACGAACCCAAGCGCTATGATCGCGTGGGACCACCACATCCACCAGTAAAGTGACTCGGCGAGGCCAGCACTAACACCACTCTCATGGAGAACGAGAGCGACGAAGTAGCCAACAAAGCTGACGGTTTCGAACCCGGGGAACTCGGTGCCGACGATGCGCAATCCTTCAGTGAGGTAGCCGCCGACGCCGAGCACCAAGAGTGTCCAGATGAAGATATCGTCCTCAAAGACGGTGTGTTTCCCCCAGAGGCGGTCACTACGGACTACGTAGCGTCGATAGAGTGCCATTCCGAGACCGACGACGAACAGCAATCCTAATGCGTCCATCACGAACGAGTACACGAGGTAGAAATCCCCGACGAAGAAGGACTCCTGAGCGAGCAATTTCGTCCAGATGTCCATATCAATAGCAAGGATGGTCGTTCCGATGAGAAGCGTCAGAAAGCCCCAGAAAATGAAGGAGTGCATTACACCAGCGTAGTGATCCCGATCGAACTGCTTTCTGTTCGAAAAGACAGCCGCGGTGGCGCGAACAATCCGGCTTGGCAGGTCGTTCAGACGGTCGAACGCATCTTCAGTCCCGCGAGCGTATCGAGCGAAGCGGTCATACACTCCGTAAAGGAAGACGAGAATTGCGACCGTCGCGAGATAATAGAACGCGGCCTCGCCAACTGGACTGATAGTCCAAAAGGTGTCTCGTGTGACTGCCGATAACGGCATCGTAGTGGTCATGGGTGACAGATACATGTTTGATTTTGGTGTGTTATAGTGACTGGTATTTGCTCTACGTGACTAAAGAGGTGAACTATCCTGCTGGATTCACCTTCCCGGTTTGACTGTTAGGACTCCAGTTGCTCAGTAAGTTGCGGGACGATCTCGAAGAGGTCACCGACGATTCCATAGTCGGCGATGTCGAAGATAGGAGCGTTGGGGTCGTTGTTGATGGCGACGATAGTCTCCGAGCCCTTCATGCCTGCGACGTGCTGGACTGCACCTGAAATACCGATGGCAAGATAGACATCGGGGGTGACAACCTTCCCAGATTGGCCGACCTGCCGGTTCTTCGGCAGCCAACCGTTGTCGACAATTGGGCGAGACGACGAGACAGTCGCGTCCATCGCGTCTGCGAGGTCGAAGATGAGCTCCAAGTTCTCCTCGTCTTCTATACCACGACCAACAGAGACGAGGAAGTCGGATTCGGAGATGTCTACATCGCCGCCGGCGACTTCTTCAAAGCCAGTAACGGTCGATCGAATGGCCGACTCGTCTATATCGGCCTCAAACGACGTTATCTCGGCGTCACCGGGTTTATCGGTGGTGGACCACTCGGCGTCGCGGATGGAAACCGCGACGTGAGGTGCCTCAGTCTCGACCGTGGTTTCGACCTTCGAGCCATACATCTCGCGGGTAGCGGTGAGCGTATCGTCCTCGTAATCGAGTCCAACCGCGTCAGGAATGAGGTCGATCCCCAATGAATTCGCGACAGCGGGTGCGTAGTCGAGGCCGTTGACGGTATTCGGGAGGAGCAGGATTGCCGGTTCGAGGTCAGCGTAGAGTTGCTCGGTAATCTGCGTGTACACATCATGATTGAACTCCTCACCGTACTCGATAGTGATGATGGTGTCGACGCCCTCACGGTTTAGTTGTTCAGCGAACGTTCCAGTGGGACCACCGATTACCGCAAGGTGAAGGTCACCACCAGTCTTCTCAGCGAGGTCTCGACCTGCAGTAATGAGTTCAAAGGATACATCACGGAGGTCACCGCGACGGTGTTCGGCAACGGCGAGCACGTCGCTCATTGGGCGTTCACCCCCTTTTCATTGAGTAGGGTTGCAAGTTGGCCAGCGGTTTCTGTTGCATCTCCTTCGAAGATAGTTGCGTCACTTTCAGTTTCTGGTTTGTACATGTCGGTCCGTGTGAGACTAGTTTCGAGGACGTTCTCATCGAGACCATAGTCGGCGAGCGTTTTGGAAGCGATCTCTTTGCTTTGGGCCTGCCGGATTCCCCGTAAGCTCGCGTATCGCGGTTCGTTAATCCCTGTTTGAATGGTGAGCACAGCCGGGAGCTCGACGCTAGTGAGTTCCTCAACGCCACCTTCTAACTCGCGGCGGATAGATACTGGACTACCCGAACTACTAAACGAAAGGTCGTTAACGACGGCTGCCCAGCTCGTTCCAAGCCGGTCAGCGAGCGCAACCCCAGTAGCACCGTTGGCGTCGTCACTAGCCTGAACACCGGTGAGGACAAGGTCGGGATTCTCGTCCTCGACGACGGCTGCGAGGATTTCACTCACAGTGTTGTGGTTGATGAACGAACAGTCGTCGAGCGCGGGGTCCCAAACACGAATTGCGCGGTCAGCGCCCTTCGCAAGGGCCATACGAATCGTCTCTTCGCTACGTTCGGGACCGAGAGTGGCTACTACGACTTCGACATCATCGTCGCTTTCTTCTTTGAGTTGAACGCCCTCTTCGATCGCATAGTTGTCCCACTCATTGAGATCATATTCGAGATAGCGGTCGTCAATTCTGAGTCCGTTGATTTCGAACTCGTCTTCGACCTCTGCCACCTCCTTGACAGTGACAAGCACCTTCATAACAACCTACCGGATGACGGGGACTGACATAGATTTACCGGAATCAGTTAAGATACTGATGATTAAAAGACCACTACGTAGACAGCGATACACTATAAAGAATTAGTATTTATCAAACTCAATGTGGCTTGTGAACAGGTATCTTAAAGGAAGATAGCGCATCGCAAACACAAATATTACAAAAATATGGTTGTAACTCTTTTGAGTATCGGTGGGTAGTTATCCGAAGTGGGTTCAGTATCGTAAGGGATGGTCGCTGCCCTGAAAACGCGTCTACGGTATGGAAATAGGGCTAGAGCTTAGTAGAACCCACAAGGTGAGTTCTCCACGATACCAACTTGATAATTACAAATCTGTTCCTGTCGCGGCATTATTATTGACTGCTAGCAATTCCTGACTCATCATCTCACCTTCGCACAATAGCTGATTTCACTAGGGGCTTGTCTTCACTCAGGATTGGGGAATCTGCACGATAACTGACCTCAATGAAATTCCAACCAATTACCCCCGTCAGCTGTATCCAAATTAGCTTTGATAGTTCCAAACTGAGAACTAAAATAATCCTCATTCCACGGTATCTAGTGTTCGGCGTGCACGTCGAGAACTCTGGAGTACAGGTTCGATCGAGACAATCGTTTTTCTGTATTGTTCTCACCTCACGGATGTATTGTCGAATCTATGTCATCTAAGTATAGCGAGCTCGTGTCCTCTCACCCCATGGTAGCAGAGGAGCAGAGATATTCCCATATGAAATGTCATGAAAAGAATGAAAACTTATTTAGTACCTCCCGATGACATCGCATATGCTTGGCAATGACAGACAATAGTCTACACTCCAAGAAACAGAAGCGTCGAACCTTCCTGAAGACGGGAAGCGCAACAGCTATCGGCCTCACCGGACTTGCAGGCTGTCTAACTGGCGGCACCGACACATCCTCGGAAACGGAAGAGACCACAGCAGCCGGTACTGACGAAACGGGAACCAATACGACTGAAAGTGGTGATCTCGACTTTGGAGGCAAAGAGATCGATGTGATGCTAAACGTCGGTTCACTAGCCACCGTCCACAAGAAGTACCTCATCCCTCATGTCGAAGAGAAATACAACCTAAAGATCAACACCGAGACGGGAGCGACAACGTCACAGCTCACAAAACTCCAAGCCAATGAGGACAGTCCACCGGACGTGTTTAATCTCGACGTCATCGGCGTGGATAAAGCATCCCGAAACGAGTGGCTCGAACCGCTGAGTGACCATACTGACATTGTCACGAACCTCTCAGACATCGACGAGAAGTTCGTCCATTACGGTAGCGATGGCGTCTCCTGGGAAGTGGGTGCATTCGTGCCCGTGATAAACACCAACCAATGGGACAGTACACCATCCTCACACTCGAGCGTTGCAACCGATTCTAGTGCGACGGCACTTACTCCATTCTCGTGGTCCAACGGTCCGAACCTACTCCTAATGGCTTCAGCCGTTGCGACCGGGGAGCCGTTCGACTCACAGTTAGATGTCGAACCTGGTTTCCAGTGGCTAGAAGAGAATCTTAAGCCCAAAGTCTCCACGATCATTCAGGGTGTTTCTTCGGCAAACCAACAGCTCGCCAGCGGGAACGTCGACACCGTCAATCTGTACACTGACTTCTTGGTGTACGAGATGTGGAAGAGTGGTGCTCCTATCGAGCCACTGTTCCGCCTCGAACCGACAACTTGCGCGTTCGCTGAGACGATTTCAGTGTCACGGAACTCAGAGAACAAGGAGGCTGCACTCGTGTACGCCAACGAGGCACTTTCACCGTGGTTCCAAGAGAAAGTGTCAGCTGAGATGGGGGCGGGGGTCACCAACACGAAGGCATCCCTCGCACCGGAAGCGGAAGAGTTCGGCGCAATCACCCCCGACGAGTTTGACCAGCTATCGTACCCAGACTTCGAATACGTGTGGAATAATCGATCCGATTGGGCGAAGCGTTGGAACCAGATCTTCTCTGGCTAACAAAAATTACTTTACCCTTGGCGTTTAGGGTAAGGTATGGCAGAACGTGACAAGAGAGACGTTGCCATTCGCTACGATAACGTCACGAAGCAATTTGGTGACGTTACGGCGGTAGATGACGTCTCGTTTGAGGTAGAAGACGGAGAATTACTCGCACTCCTTGGGCCATCGGGATCGGGGAAAACAACGACGTTGCGCATGCTCGCTGGGTTCGAGCAGCCAACGCGTGGGAATATTATCCTTGCAAACAGGGACGTGACCTACGTTCCGCCGCACAAGCGTGACACGGGGATGGTGTTCCAGAATTACGCCCTGTTCCCGCACATGACCGTCGAAGAGAACATCGAGTTCGGTCTCAAGCAAAAAGGGTTCGAGAAGAGCAAAATAGACCGACGAATCTCGGAGGTGTTGGAAATGGTCGACCTCAGCGGGTTCAGAGATCGTGAACCGGCGAACCTCTCCGGCGGCCAGCAACAGCGTGTTGCGACAGCACGTTCACTAGCGATTAAGCCTGAAGTGTTACTTATGGACGAGCCACTCGGTGCGCTCGACAAAAAACTTCGGGACCAACTGGAAGTCGAGTTAACTGAACTCCAGTCCGAACTCGACATTCCTACGCTCTACGTGACACACAATCAAGAAGAGGCACTCACCATGGCGGATCGGATCGCAGTCATGAACGAAGGACAAATTGAACAGATCGCACCCCCGATGGAAATCTACGAGGAGCCAGCGACAGAGTTCGTCGCCGAGTTCATCGGCGATACGAATTTCCTCGAAGGTGATCTCGAAACGCAAAATGGTGAGGTTCGCTTCTTCACCGAGAATACGGAAATCACCGTGAACGCGGATTCAACTGCCACCTCCGGTGGCGCTGTGTTTGTTCGCCCGGAAAAGATCGACGTCCGTTCCGCTGACTTCTACGACGACTCACTAAACACGTTTGAGGGAACAATCATTCGTCGATTGTTCTTGGGTTCGACGGTTCGGTACTTCGTCGAGGCAAATGGGCAGACGCTCATCGTTGACGACTCGAACCAGCACTCTTCGGTCCTTTACGATACTGACGACGACGTGGTGCTTGCGTGGAGCAAAGAGGACACGCGGATAGCGCGTGCGTAAAACTGGTGAGAAAAATGGCTACGAAACAAGAAGAAGAAACACCGTTCGCTCGGATGAATGAGCAACTGTCGAGTGTCGTACGGAGATACAAGAAAACACGGTTGGGGAAGTACTCGCTTCTCGCCCCGACTGTGTTCATTGTTCTGGCGTTGATGGTATTTCCGACGTTCATTCTCATCAGCTTCAGCCTCAACCCGTTCGACCAAGGTGTCATACAGAACGGTCTCACGCTGGCTAACTACCTCGAAGTCTTCGAAACACCACTCTACCAAAGCATCATCTTCCGGACGATCAAACTCGCTACTATCGTCACGGTGATCGACTTTGCACTCGGATTTCCACTCGCGTACGCTGCGGTTCGGAAAGGCGGATGGGTCGGAAAAGTCATCATCATCTCTACGCTCGCGCCGCTCACTATCGACTTGGTGGTCCGCTCGTTCGGATGGTACATCTTGCTCAACAAATCGGGAGTCGTCATCACGATGCTAGAAGCGATCGGTCTAGTCTCCGGTGACACTGCGCCAAAGCTCCTCTTCAACGAGGTCGGCATCATCATTGGACTCTCGCACGTAATGCTTCCGTTCATGGTGTTCCCGATTATCAATGTGATGCACACGATTCCCCGTGAGTACGAGGAAGCCGCACTCAACTTGGGTGCGAACCGGCTCACAATCTTCGCGAAGATACTATTTCCGCTCGCACTTCCGGGTATTAGTGCAGGGGTCCTCATCACCTTCGTCGTCTCGTTGGCCTCCTACGTGACACCCGCGATGCTCGGCGGTGGAGTGAAGGTACTTCCAATCGTCATCACGAACACGTTTACGAGCACGAGCAACTGGCCGTTCGCAAGCGCACTATCGATCGTTCTCGTCGCCATCGCGCTACTCATCATTGTCGGCTACCAGCGGACACTAAAGCGGATGGACAGCGTGGGGGGTTCCTAACATGTCGAAAGAGACTAACAATAGAGGACGGTTCGACTGGATACTCTCCCGTATCGCGAGCATCGGCTTCGAGGCACTCATCTGGGCCACTATCATCTTTCTGCTTGCCCCGCTAGTCATCGTCGTGATTATTTCCTTCGGCGAATCAGCGTACGCAACGTGGCCACCCCAACAGTTTACCATTCAGCACTATGCTAACCTGATAAGTGACCTGAGTTATCTTGATATCGATACCGCATTGTTCTCGAGTGTCAAGCTCGCGGTCGTAACTGGCATCTGTTCGACGGTTCTAGGTTCTCTCGCAGCGTTTGCGATTGTCCGCTACGACTTCAAGTACCAGACGACTCTCGAAACGTTCCTCATCTCGCCGCTCATCTACCCATGGATTGTTATCGGTATCTCATTACTGTTGTTCATCAACCAAGTCGAAGCAGTACTCGGGGTATCTATCACACTCTCGTTCTGGACGCTGCTTATGGGACACATTCTGTTTACGATCCCATACCCAATCCGTACGGTCGGAGCCAGTCTCCAGAACTACGACCACTCACTTGAGGAGGCAGCGCAGAACCTCGGTGCCACCGAACTTGAGTCGTATATCCGCATTACGCTTCCACTCATCCAACCTGGTGTGATGAGTGGATTCGTCTTCGCGTTTATCCTCTCGTTCAACCAGTACATCGTCTCGCTGTTCCTCTCTAGCGCAGACATTAAGACACTCCCGTTGGTTCTGTTCAGCCTGTTCTACAACACTGCCCCGGCAACACTCGCGGCGATTGCGACGCTGCTGATGTTCGGTGTGCTCACGGTTATTATGATTACTGAGTATTTCTTCAGTATCAGCGAGTTCATGTAGGATTTGTCGAACTCATATTTTTAAACGACCCAGAACATCCCCGCGAATAATTACTCTAGTTCCGTCCAGTATCCTTTCTTCGAGTTGTAACCGAACCTGTATCCCGCCCGCACCGAACTTTCGCTCTTCAATTCACACAGTTGCCTGTCCACATCTCGTTCTTGTGGAGTACATTGTTGGTGAGTCAGAGAATTTCTCGGACAATCTCTGTTAGTGTTTCTTGACCCGGCTTGAGGGGAATTCGTCTCCAAAGTTGGGGCGGCCCGAGATATTCTGTCCGTTGGTCTTTTGAGACGCCTCAGCGTGGCTCTCGAATGCGTTCACGTGTGCGTCTCCATCAACGGACTCACCGTCGTCGTGGATTACTGGTTCTCAGTAAAAGTGCTCATCATCGTCAAGTGGGTCGTGGCCCTGAAATCCGTCAGTATCGACAGTCACCGACTCCTTCTCGAGGTTGTCGAGGTGGTGTCGAACGGTCGCTTCATCGGCAGATTTCTCCGGTACAACATATCGCTGAGCGCTGCCGTGATCTACGAACGCGAATGCTGGTGGTTTGTCCCCCTCGTACGTTCATGACTGACGCGTCGAGTGTCCTGGTGAAGCTCGACGCACCGGTGAATCGACCGATACGAAACGTCGAGTTCAGCGTCTAACTGGCGAATACTCGGTTGAACTGGGAACGAGTAGAACGCGAACAAGAGCTTGTCGAGCCTGATCTTCGCGTGCGCAAAGACCGTGCCAGTCTTGTCGTTGAACGTGTGGTCGCAACCCGTACAGAAATACCGTTGGTGCGCTTGATAGCTTCCGTGTTTGTACACTAACTCAGACTGGCAGTGTGGGTACTGGAGGCCCTCGCGGCACTCGCCTCCTCAGATTCAAATCGGAACACTGCGTTCGGGCGACGCGTCCGCGTCAGCCTTGCCCGCTACGCTTTCACAGCGACAGCTCTACTTGGCTAACAACCTGCTTCCGAAGAGCACACCCATCGATTTCTTGCCATCCGAGCATCGTCGATTACCACTCGTGTAAAGGCATGTCGAGACTCGAATTTAAATAGAGATTGTGCAGAGTGTCTCGACAGCGACTAAGAAGAAAAAGACTCAGAGAAACGAATGGACTGGTTACAGCTCTATCAAGAGGTTACCACGTTCGGAGACGGTTGCACTCGTCTCTGGTGGAAGAATCGAGGTACAACCAGACTCCTCGATGATCGCAGGGCCTTCGACTGTGTCACCAATTGGGAGGGTCGCACGGTCGACGATGGGGGTCTTGACGAACCCGGGACCGTCGAAGTACACCTCGCGGGATGACTTGACAGTCTCGCCGTCCGTTATCGTCACATCATCAGTAATTCGCTTAGTCGAGACAGTTCCCGCTAACCGAAGTGTGACGAGGTCAATCGGTTCGTCGGGCATCGCGTACCCGTAGAGCTCGCGGTGCAGTTCGTGGAACTGCTCGATTCCCTGTTCAAGGTTCTCCGGGCTGTAAGACTCGCCCGGAAGCGGAACGGTGAGTTCGTACGCTTGGCCGGAATATCGCAGGTCGAGTTGGTGACCCAAGTCAACCTCGTTCTCTTCGAATCCTTGGCCAGCGAACCGAGACAGGAGTTCCGATTCGAGCGAGTCGAACTCTTCGCGAACCGTTTCGTGATCGATCTCACTACCGGTATATGCTTGGGACTCGTCCATCCGGACATCAGCCAAGAGCAGACCTCGCGCGGACAGCACACCGGGCGTTCGAGGGAGCAGAAGTGAGTCCATATCCATGTTCTGCGCCACAGAAGGTGCCTGCAGCGGGCCAGCACCGCCGAACGGAACGAGGGTGTAGTCAGCGGGGTCGCGTCCCCGCTCGATGGTTACCCGACGGATTTCGCGGGCCATCTTGGCGTTCGCCACCTGAAGAACGTTCATTGCAGCCTCTTCGGGGGACAGACCGAGCGGTTCGGCTATCTTTTCTTGGAAGAGAGTGCGGGCGCGATCCATTGCAGGCTGCATATCTCCGTCGAGGAACACGTCCGGGTCGATGCGACCGAGTATGAGGTTGGCATCAGTTACTGTCGGTTCGGTACCGCCACGCCCATAACAGATCGGGCCGGGATCGGCACCGGCGGATTTCGGCCCGACTCGGAGTCCACCACCGTTGTCGATCCACGCGATACTCCCGCCGCCTGCGCCGACCGTATTAATATCAACAAGCGGTGTGTTGATCGGGAGATTATTAATTTCTCCTTCTGTCGATCGGACGATAGAGCCGTCTTCGACGATGCTCACGTCGGAACTGGTTCCGCCCATGTCGAGGCCAATGGCGTTAGAGAACCCCTCCGACGTGCTTACGTCTCGGCAGGCAACTGCACCTGCAGCCGGACCAGACAGCACTGTGCGGAGCGCAAAATCGGTTGCCTGTTCCGTTCCAAAAATACCACCACCAGAGTGCATTACGTTCAGCGGAACGTCGATACCTCGCTCTTCGATGCCGGCATCTAACCGTCCAAGGTAGTCTTGGATGGTGACTTTCACCGCTTCGTTCAACACAGTCGTGACGGTGCGGTCGTACTCACGGGTTTCAGGGTACACCGCCGAAGAGAGCGCATAATCGAGGTCCGTCTCGGCTTCGATGATTTCGCCGATACGCTGTTCGTGTTCATCGTTTAGATATGAGAACAGCATCGAGACAACGATAGAATCGACGCCTGCGTCCTCGAGCTTCACGACAGCTTCTCGAACGGCACCCTCGTTGAGTTTGTCCACGACGTTACCGTTCGAGTCGAGACGCCCGGGAACACCGAAGCGATGTTTGCGAGGCACAAGCTGTGGCGGCTTATCCGCCTGCAGGTTGTACAGCTCCGGCCGCGTCTGGTCTCCGATTTCGAGCACGTCGCGAAGACCGCTATTCGTGATCAGACCGAGGTCAGGGATCTCGCTTTCGAGGACAGCGTTCGTCCCAACAGTCGTCCCGTGGCTGAGATAAGAGGTTCGTGTTGCTTCTGACCCCGTCTCCTCCAAGATCTTGTCGATACCGTTGAGGACACCTTGGTCGAATTCGGACGGCGTTGATGGCGTCTTTGTCGTGTGTATCTCACCAGTTTCGTCGTCGTAGAGGACGACGTCTGTGAACGTGCCACCCGTGTCAACACCGATTCGAATGGTCATTCTTTGTCACCTCCTTCTGCCGGAACTCCTTCCCCCAATTCTGCTCGTTGGTCTTCGGTCGCGTCGTAGTCGACGCCGTTCTGCGTGATGATAACTCCATATTCGGTTCGAGCTTTTTCTTCCGAGACTTTGTCATTTTGAACGTCTTTGAGTACCGCGTCCGGATCGCGTTCTAGTGGGTCGCCGTAGCCGCCACCACCAGGAGTCTGAACACTCACGATATCATTGGGTTCGAGTTTTGTCGTTGATTTTGACGGTAGGGATTCAGCGTCGTCAGCATCCGGGTTTCGGTAGAACCGCGCTGGACGAGCCGAGTGGCCGTCGAACACGCCCCATGGTGACGACTTCGTCCGCTCCGTAAGGAGTGAGAACGATGCCTCGTGGTCATAGAACTCGAGATCGCGTCGAACGCCGAGTCCACCCCGTTGGCGACCAGCACCTTCCGAGTCCTGGATGAGTTCGTACTTCCGGACGTAGACCGGGAGTTCCTTTTCGAGTTCTTCGATTGGGCTATTGGCCGTGTTCTGGAAGTGAGTCTGCACCGCGTCCATCCCATCTTTTTCGTACCGACCGCCGTAACCCCCGGCGACCGTCTCGTAGTACACGTAGTCTTCGTCATCTCGTGGGTCACGACCACCAAATGCCGTGTTACAGACGATACCTTTCGTGGCACCGATCGTTTCCTTCGGAACTGGCTCACCCATGGCCTTAGTCATCAAGTCCGCTGCACGCATTGCGATCTCCCAGCCGGCTGCTACCGGACGGTTGTGAGTCGGATTAACCATGGTTCCTTCGGGAGTTATAACCTCGAATGGACGGTAGAATCCGTCATTTTTCGGTAGATCCTCGCCGATGAATGCCATGGCGACGGACATGACGCCTGCGAACGCCATCGCAGGAGTGCAGTTGAGTGGCCCTTGATTCTGTTTGGCCGTCCCGGTGAAGTCCACAGTCATCTCGTCGTCCTCGATTGTTATCGTCAACGAAAGCTCAACAGATTCGTCGACGATCCCGTCGCCGTCCATCTTATCAGATGCTGAGAACGTCCCATTCGGCAATTCCTCGATAGCTGCGCGGACGCGCCGCTCCGTGTAGTCAAGCAATTCGTCTAGGTACTCGTTCGTCTGTTCCCGTCCGTAGGTGTCATGAAGATCGCGGAAGCGTTTTTCACCGATACGATTCGCCCCGAGTTGCGCCTGATAATCACCGCGACGCATCTTCGGTTCGCGGACGTTCCGGAGGATGAACGAGAGTACGTTCTCGTCGTATTCCCAGTCGTTCACCGCGTGGACACCTGGAATGACTATCCCTTCACCGTAGAGTTCGGTGTTGTCGTTCGGGATACCACCGGGTGTTCCACCACCGATGTCGACATGGTGCGCCGAGTTCGCGGCATAACCGATAATTTCGTCGTCATGAAAGAGTGGCGAAATCAACATCACGTCCGGCAGATGAACTGCACCCTTGTACGGATCGTTGATCAAGATACCATCTCCCGGTGAAAGCTCGTCTTCCCAATCGGGAATGTTCTTCGGCACAACCGAAACAAGCGAACCGATGTGCTGCGGTGCGATATCGTGCTGAGAGATGTGGCGGAGCTGCGAATCAAACAACGCGCAGGTGTGGTCACGACGAATTTTGATGTTAGTCGAGTAAGCTGTTCGTTGCAGCGTCACTCCCATCTCTTCAACGATACTTTTGAGCGAATGGCGAAATATCTCTAACTCTCCCGAGTCTGGCATACATCGTAGTTATTGCTCTATAATAAAAAAGTACGTATTCAGGAAATTGATGGTGCTATTCTGGTGGTGCGTCCCACTCGGCACCGTTATCTTTCGGTTCGTACCCGAGGACTTCGCGGTTGTGTTCAAGATCGACCCAAGTTGCCTCATTATCGCTGACGCCCCAGAAGATATCAAACTCTACTGACTCATCCTGTAGGCAAAGGTCGATCATCTGTCCGAGGTCACGGTGCGAGAACCAGGTGCATTTCATCCGGTCAACCATCAGGTCATATTCGTCACTATCGCGTTCCCACCAATCCTCGTCAACTCCAGTTTCGGCCAGCCCATACGGATGGTCGTACTGTTCGCCCAGGACAGTCAGAATACGAAGGGAGTAAAAACGAGTCGGGTAGTCACGGAGATTCGTCTCGTACACGGGGTGGAGTGCCCCGAGAGGGTTCGCTTGGCTTTCGACGAATTGCCGCCCGAGCGCTTCCCCGAGCACCTTCGAAACGCCGTAGAATGAGTCAGGACGAACCTGGTCATCATGTGTGATCGAAAGGTCGTGGTTGAGACTGTAGAGCTCAGGCGAGAGCTCAATCTCGTACATTCCAATAGTATGAATAGAGGACGCGTAGATGAAGTTTTCAACCTCGGCCTCAGCCGCGGCCTGCATCACATTATACGTCCCTCTGATATTCAATTCTTCAACCGAATCCCACGGCACACTAAGCTCCGCGGCGGCCGCGAGGTGGATAACGGCGTCTTGGCCTTCAAAATGTGGCCGAATCTCGTCAAGGTTGGTAATGTCGGCGACGACTGTTTCTCGTTCAGGGTGATCTTCGACGTCAAGGCACGTGAATTCGTACTCCTCGCGATCCCCCAGTTCAGAGAGAATGGCGCTCCCGACAGTACCGTTAGCACCGGTGATGAGAATTTGCATCACTTGACCATGTGGTGTTCTGATATAATAATGTTTGGTAACCTGTGGGAGTCGCTAAATTCCTATGCCACAGGGGAAGCAGACACAGCTACAGTTTGAAAACGAGGGGCGCTATGAGCATTCATCAGTCGTGTGGGTCGTGACACCGGCAACTGTGTTGGATTTCGTGGCCCGACATTCTCGACGCGTTAGATGACCTGTCCGTATTATTGGTTCTCAACCCACGCCTCGATTCGGTCGAACGCCGTATTTATCCTGTCGAGGGAGTTCGAATACGCGATTCGAACGCGGCTCGAGTTCGATCCGAAAACGTCCCCCGGGACGAGCGCAACACCGGTGTCATGTAAGAGCGACCAAACGAACTCGCGTCCGTCTGTGCTTGGTTCCGGGACGGTCGGGTACACGTAAATTGCGCCCTCAGGAGTTGGTGCAGTCATCCCTGGAACGTCTTCGATCCGTTCGCAGACCAACGCTCGTCGGTCGGCAAACGCTTCAACTAACGGCTCGAAGAGATCACCTTCTAATGCTCTTAGTGCGGCGTACTGAGAAATCGAAGGTGCACACGTCGTCGTGTACTGTCTCATGCGGAGAATTTCGTCAGCCAGTGCCTTCGGTGCGCCGAGATAGCCGACCCGCCAGCCGGTCATAGAGTAGGCTTTCGAGACACCGTTGATCGTAATCGTCCGCTCGTACATGCCGTCAAGCGAGGCTAAGCTCCGGTGTTTGGCTCCTCCGTAGATGATCTTCTCGTAGATTTCATCCGAGACAGCGATTAGATCATTCTCGACCACGAGATCTCGCACCGCTCGTAAGTGATCGTCGTCGATGACGCTCCCCGTTGGATTGTGCGGGCTATTCAGGATGAGCAGGGATGTGTCGTCATTGATTAGCGAATCAAGTACCTCAATGTTCGGTTGAAATCCGCTTTCGGGATCTAATGGGTACCGTACGGGTGTTCCCCCGGCAGCACGGACGGTTGGTGCGTATGTCCAACAAGGATCGGGGATCAGCACCTCCGTACCGGGGTCAACCATCGACATTATCGAGACGAAGACCGCCTCGCTCGCGCCAGCGGTGACGATAATCTCGTCTTCAGGATCATACGAGATTCCGCTGTCCGTCTCAAACTTTGCCGAGATTCGGTCTCGAAGAGGTTGAATTCCGTAATTCGACGTGTAATGGACGTGACCCTCATCGATCGCGCTTTTTGCAGCTTGTTTTATCGGCGAGGGTGTGTCAAAGTCGGGTCGGCCGATTTCGAGATGGACGATATCCTCACCGTTCCGTTCCAATCGGTTGCACTCCGAGAAAATTTCTCGGATTCCAGAGTATGGAATCTCTGTCATTCGCTGGGCTGGCATAGGGTACTTATGAATGTGTACACTAGATATATAAATAACCACCGGTGATCTGAATTCCTCGCGTAGACTCTTATCGAAGTTAGGATGGTAGCCGAGAACGCCATGTGATTTACAGCAAAGGCTTTGATATATATTAACTATGGTATGTGGTGACACAGGTTAGAATTACATCTGTATGTTTGTAATTTCTAGGGGCAAAAATACGAAAAATCACAGACCACGCCTCTATTTGGCATAGTCAAATCCGTTGAGCATGAATGATGGGAATCCACCCCTCGTTGATCGAAAAGACTAGACATCGTCCTACAGAATTCTTGGAGCCAATTCGGTCAGTATCTAGTTAGCTGGTCGTCCAAGCTTGTCAGATTATGGCTGATACCATGTTCGACACAAAGCTCGGTGGGTAGGCTTCTAGCGCGCAGAACAGCACAATATTCAGAAGGACAGCTGGAAAATATAATGAACCGCGTTCGTAAGGTGGTATCTGAACAGTTCCCAGTTCAACCCGAATTTGCAGCCTAGTACGACTCAAGTCTCCATTGAAGGAGGTTACTTTGGCGTTGAATAGGACTGCTCTGTTTCCGCGATCGAGCGTTCATACTCGGAAACCATCTCCTTGGTTCCGCTGGCGAGGAGCGCCGTATCCTTCCCAACGGCCAAATAGTCGAAGCCTTGAGAAACGCGCTTTTCAATGTCCTCTTGGTTGATTATGAGCGTCCCAATTGGCTTGTCCACCTCTTCGCTGACCTCTACAACACGTTCGATGTGTTCGTTGAGAACCTCGGATTCCCACTGTGCGAAGATACCGAGAGAACCGGAGAGATCCGCAGGTCCGAGAAAAAGTGCGTCGATTCCATCAACAGATGCGATCTCTTTGGCGTTTTCGACCCCGCGCTTAGATTCGATCTGCGCGATCGTCACGATTTGCTCCTCGGCGTTCTCTACGTATTCCACGAAGTCGCTTCCATACTCCGAGGCTCGACCAGATGCAATTCCTCGAATGCCTTCGGGCGGATACCGGACTGCTTCGACGAGCGAGCGAGCTTCATCGGCGGTTTCGATCATTGGGACAATTATTCCATCAACGCCGATGTCGAGAACGCGCTTGATGTGGACGTTATCGTTCCCAGGAACCCGAACGATGGATGCGGTATCGTCACCGGTCGCACCAATTCCTCTGACCATGTTCTCTACTGTCTCTAACCCCATCGTCGAGTGTTCTGTATCAATGACGACGAAATTGAGACCCAGCGATGCACCTATCTCGGCGACGGTCGGATTACCGATTGTAACCCACGTTCCTACTGAATAGTCGCTCTTATCTAGATTTATCAGTTGTTCCATGGTTGAATGTACTCCGTGGTGTAGCTCGACTTGCTTTATAGCCGGCTGACTAGTACAGACGAACGGACAAGTATAAAATCATAGGTTCCCGGGCATCCATTCCATTTTAGTGACCAACAATTCGTTCAGACGGTACACGCCCCGGCAGCAGGATGGTTTACGTGGTGTCGTCTGGGGTAGCGTAACACCTATATGGATCCCTACTGAGTTTTAGTTGCATGACGAGTAAGCAAGAGCAGTCGCCAGCGGCGGCTGATATCCCAAGTTCTGTCCGGAACTACATCGACGGCGAGTGGGTTGCAGCCGAGGGCGATGACGTACAGCCAGTCGTTAATCCAGCAACGGGCGAAACGCTGGTCGACATCACGTATTCAAACACAGAAACGGTCGACGAGACCGTCGAAAAGGCCGCAGCCGCTTTCGACGAGTGGCGGGCGACCTCCCCTGTCGAGCGTGTTCAGTATCTGTTCGACCTGAAGCAGGAACTCGAAGACCGTCAAGAAGATATCGCGCAGGCGCTCACCCGCGAGCACGGCAAGACGCTGGCCGAAGCGCGTGGCGAGATCCGCCGCGGTATCGAGAACGTCGAAGTCGCCGCCGGCATCCCGAACATGCTCCGCGAGGGAAGTGGGAATGTCGAAGGTATCGCCACCAATATGGACGAACATGCGGTCCGCCAACCCCTCGGCGTCTTCACCGCTATCACTCCGTTTAATTTCCCGGCGATGATTCCGCTTTGGTTCCTGCCATACGCCGTCGCCACGGGCAACCCGTTCATCCTCAAGCCAAGCGAAAAGGTGCCACTCAGCTCGCAGCTCATCTTCGAGGCCATCGATGCGGTCAACTTCCCCGACGGTGTCGTCAACCTCGTCAACGGTGGTGCTGACACGGTCAACGCACTGCTCGAGCACGACGATATTGCTGGCGTGTCCTTCGTCGGCAGTACGCCCGTCGCACAGTACATCTACGAGACTGCCGCCAAACACGGCAAGCGTGTCCAAGCGCAGGGCGGCGCGAAGAACTACGCAGTCGCCACCAACTCCGCCGAACTCGACCAAGCTGTTCCGAACATCATCGGCTCGGCCTACGGGAACGCCGGCCAGCGTTGTCTCGCCAACGACGTCCTCGTCGGTGTCGGTGACGTCTACGACGACCTCCGTGCCGAGGTACTTGACGCCATCGACGACCTGACAGTCGGAAACGGCCTTGACGAAGAGACAGACGTCGGGCCGCTCATCACGGACGAATCCGCCGACCGTGTCCTCGAGATGATCGACGATGCCATCGATGAGGGTGCGGAACTTGTCGTCGACGGTCGCGACTTCGAGCATCCCGATTACCCCGAAGGCTACTTCCTTGGACCAACGCTCCTCGAAGGCGTCACCACGGATATGGACATCGCCCAGACCGAGATTTTCGGTCCGGTAATGTGTCTGGCGGAAGCCGACGATCTCGACGAGGCTATCGAGATGGTCAACAGCACCGAGTACGGGAACGCGTCGTCGCTGTACACGGAACGCGGTAATGAAGCACGAAAATACCGCTACGAGGTGGATGCGGGGAACGTCGGGATCAATGTCGGCGTCTGCGCGCCGCTTGGCTTTTTCCACTTCGGCGGTCGCAAGGGCTCGTTCTTCGGCGATCTCCACGCTCAAGGCGAGGACGCGGTGAACTTCTACACCGACAAGACCATCGAGATCCAGCGCTGGTACAGCTAAGACTCGGCTACATCACCTGACTGCCGCAGTTTTGCGTTCACCCCCGTTTTGCGTAATGACTGACCGACATAGGCACGAACGAACATGACAACATACAATTTTGTTATGAAGTCAAGATGGTTAATCCCCTGAGCGAGCTAGCAGCGCTATTCTCATTGAAGAAAGGGGGCACGGGTGTGGCCCTTCGCATGGTGGGACGAGTCCGCCACGTGGTGAGTGACTGACCAAGACTTCCACGTGTGGGGAAGCGCATTGGAGCAAGGGTGCTCTAGTTTTGTAGCTTGCTCCATCTATGTGTTGGATTGCAACACTAATTAACATTATTGTCAATGCAAAATTGGCCAGTAGATGACAGCTGGTTCCCTCATGCCTCGAAAACGTAGATAGCAACCGATACAGAGAGATGATAGCTGTACAGTAATATTCGATCGAAAACTCACGTTGAAATAGCACACAGTCTGTCGGTGGTTATTTGACCGTTCATCGACCTCTGTGTTGTATGCGAGTCTATCGCAGGGATATCCAACAGGATGTTCGTGAGTTTGGACCCTTACTCGGAGACGTAATCACTACCCAAGGATCGAACAATGTGTGCGAGCCAGTCGAAACGCTGAGACAGAATTCCATCGATAATAGAAAAAAGACACTAGGAAGTGGAGCGCCACCACGGGACTCTTTGATGGCGTCGGAGAGGAAGATGCCTTAGTCGTCGCACGCGCGTTCACGAACTATTTTGAGCTGATAAACCTCTGTGAGGTGCGCGAGCGAATCCGGAACTCCAAGAGAGCTGCTTTGGAGAAATCAGCCACGAGTATGAGGCTGCGGTAGACATCGTTCAGGACACCACCGAGGAAGAGTCGTTACTCGGTGTTGGATGGCTCCAAGAGAGTCTCGACCGACGGAATCCCTATGTCGACCCGCTAAATCTATTACAGATTCAGCTCCTCGACGAGGATGATCGCTCCGAACCCGAAGAACGGGCCCTTCGCGTATCAGTGAAAGGAATCGCTGCAGGGATGAAAAATACAGGATAACAGTAAACACACACCCAGTATCGAACTCAAAACCGGGGTTGACGCTGGATCTTTCGGTTTCGGCGTCGGCCTATTTGAGAAGACCGCAGCGTCTAAAATAATGACATCTTAAGTTCTGGTCTGTGGTGCAAAGAGAATATTCGCTCTGCCGCCGTCACTCAAAAGAAATAGTTCTTAGTGTCAATATTGATCTGAATGACGTTTGAACGCTGCCGGACTAGGTCGGGGAAAACCTCGTGGAACTTCTTATCTTTACACCGCTCAAGTGGTGCGGAGATGCTAATCGCGCCTCGAACATGGTTCTCGGGGTCAACAATCGAAGCACCAACCGACCGAAGCCCCGTCGTCAGCTCTTGGTCGTTAACAGCGTACCCTCGCTCTCGAATGCTGTCAAGTTCGTTCAGCAGCGCGTCCCGGTCAGTAATCGTATTTTCTGTCGCACCTTCAAGACCATATTCGTCGATGATTTGGTCTACTTTGTCGGCGGGATACTCTGCCAAGATTGCCTTTCCCGCCGCACTCCTGTGGAGATACTGTCTAAATTCGCGCTGACGAGTGTGGTGCGCTGTCGCAACGGCAACATCACCGTAGCTTTCGTAGAGTTTTATTTGTCTACCCTTCTTTGCGGTGATCAAGTGGACGTACTCCCCGGTTTCGTCGGCAAGAGAATCGATCTCGTCTCTCCCAGCGAGATAGAGCTCCTCTCTATTTCGTGCGAACTCTCCCATCGGGAGGAATTTGAGGCTTACTTTGTAGACGTATCCATCCTTCTCGACGTATCCCTGCTGTTTTAACGTGTTGAGGTAGGTGTGAATTGTCGGCTCAGAGCGATCAAGTGCCTTCGCAAGTTCTTTAATTCGAGCTCCGTCCCGCTTTTTGAGCTCATCAAGGAGTCTACACCCCAACTCGATCGATTTTATTCTACGAGGTTCACTTCCCATAGCACTCACTCATGTTCTACCATCAAATACCTTTGGTTATATCAAATTTGATGGGTCTCTCTGATGCGGATTACTCCCAATCAGAATCACAGTACGAACAGTAACATAGGAAATGCTCACCATCTCATCATGTGGGACGAGAACAACCTGCTGCAACAGTAGTCACATTTTCTATCATCACGGGAATCGAACTTCTATGTGTAAATTTCACAACGATGGACTCATATATTTTAAGAAAAGTATATATGCCTGCATAGATACTTACAAACCATGCATGTCGTAGTAGTTGGTGGTGGAA